>JBKJNL010000747.1:0-3085 GCA_046593615.1 Myxococcota bacterium
GCCACGGCGACGTCGCCCAGCATGGTCTCGGGGCGGGTGGTGGCGACGACGATTTCGTCGAGGCCCCCCTGATCAACGCCCATCACCTTGTAGGCAAATCGCCACAGCTCGCCGTCTTTTTCTTCGTATTCGACTTCTTCGTCGCTGACCGAGGTCATCAGCGCCGGGTCCCAGTTGATCAGGCGCTCGCCGCGGTAGACGAGCTTGTCGTTCCACAGGCGCACAAAGGCTTCGTTGACGGCGACGTTGTTGCCTTCGTCCATGGTGAAGCGCTCGCGCGACCAGTCGGCAGAGGCGCCCATGGCCTTGAGCTGCTCGACGATGCGGTCGCCGTTCTTGTTCTTCCAGGCCCAGACGCGATCGAGGAACGGGCCGCGGCCGAGGTCGTGCCGGCTCTTGTTCTCGTGGCGCTTGAGCTCGCGCTCGACGACGGCCTGGGTGGCGATGCCGGCGTGGTCGACGCCGGGCAGCCACAAGGTCGGCTCGCCGCGCATGCGGTGCGTGCGCGTCAGCAGGTCTTGCAGGGTGACAAAGATGGCGTGGCCCATGTGCAGCGAGCCCGTCACGTTGGGCGGCGGCATCATGATCACGTAGGGCTTGCGATCGGTTTTGCTCGACGGCGCAAACACGCCGGCCTCGAGCCACTTCGGGTACCAGTGCGCTTCAACGGCGCGGGCATCCCAGGCGGTGGGCAGCTCGCCCGCAGCAGCGGGCGCAGACGCAGAAGCAGCGGCCGTCGTCGTCGTCGTCGTCATGGGCCAGCCCTAACACGCACGGTGCGTTGCGTCAGCCGGGCGCTTCACCAGGCCCGCCGATGTCGACGTCAGGCGTCCTCACAGGGGCTCAGAGGGGCTCAGAGGGGCTCAGAGACCGACGAGGCTGGCGGTGGTCTTCTGCGCGTGTTGCAAGAGCGCCGGCGCCTTTTGCCCGGCGGTCTTCAGGTCGTCGGTGGACTGCTCGAGGCCCTTGTAGACGCCCGGCAGCTTGGTGGCGTTTGGTCCCACAAAGGTCTTGGTCGCCGACGACGACAGCGACTGCCCGGTCTTCAACAGCTTGCCCGAGCGGTCGGGCACGTCGCCGAGCAGCTCGGTGATGACGCCGAGGCGGCTGGTCTTGGCGTCGAATTCCTTGAGCTGCTTGTCGCTGAGCGCGTCTTTGCCGCCCGACTTCTTGACCTTGGCGATGTAGGCGTCGGTCTCTTTCAAGATGACGTCGGCGAGCACCACGGTGCCGCGGATCTTGGCGCTCTCCTGGAAAAACGCGTCGTAGCTCTTGATGTCGACGACGAGGAAGTCGACGTGGGTCGCGCCCTTCTTGGCAAACGGGTTGTCTTTGTCGTCGAGGTCTTTCAACTTGCTCGACACCGCCGACGGCTTGAGCACCTTGACGGTGCCGTTGTCGAGCGCGCAGCCGACCGACCCGCCAGCAATGAAAGCGACGACGACAGCGACGGCGACGACGACGACGGGACGGAGCATGTTCATGAGCCGACCCTGACCCGCGGCCGCGCCCGGCAGCAAGAGGCGAAGGTCACCGATCTGGATTGACGGCGCGCCGCCCTGTTCTGGCCCGGAGCCGCGTGTCGACGTCAGAGGCTGCTCGTGGCATCGGCCCGCCATGAGCGATCCTGCGTGGTTCACCGAGGGCGCGGCGCACGTCTGGCGCCCCTACTGCCAGCACCAGACCGCCCCCGACCCGCTCCTCGTCGTCGGCGCCAGCGGCTGCCGCCTGCAGCTGGCCGACGGCCGCTCCCTCGTCGACGGCGTCGCCTCGTGGTGGACGGCGGCCCACGGTTACCGCCACCCGCACATCGAAGCCCGCGTGCGCGAGCAGCTCGCGACCCTGCCCCACGTGGCCTTTGGCGGCCTCGCCCACGAAGCCGGCTACACGCTGTGCACGCGGCTGGCGTCGCTGTTTCCGGCGCCCCTCAAACGGGTGTTTCTCGTCGAGTCCGGCAGCGTCGCCGTCGAGGTCGCCTTGAAGATCGCCCTGCAAGCGGCCACGCAGCGCGGCGAAGCCCGGCGCACCGACGTCATCGCGTTCGCCGGCGCCTACCACGGCGACACCTTTGCCACGATGGGCCTGTGCGACCCCGGTGACGGCCGGCACCGGGCCTTTGCCCGCCGACCCGCGTTGCCCGTGCACCACCTGCCGCTGCCGCCAGCGGAAAACAGGGACGACTTCGACGACTTCGACGACGTGTTCGCCAGGCTGGCGCCGACGACGGCGGCCTGCATCGTCGAGCCGATGGTGCAGTGCGCCTCGGGCATGCGCTTCCACGACGCCGCCGTGCTGCGCCGCTTGCGCGCGGCCTGCACCAGGCACGGCGTCACCTTTGTCGTCGACGAGATCGCGACCGGATTTTTTCGCACCGGACAGCGCTTCGCGTGCGACGAAGCCGGCGTGGTCGCTGACGTCGTCGTCGTCGGCAAAGCCTTGAGCGGTGGCACGCTGCCCCTGGCCGCCGTCGTCGCCTCTGAGGCCTTGTTCGGCGACTTCCTCGACGACGACGCCGGCCACGCGCTGCAGCACGGACCGACCTACATGGCCAATGCCCTGGCCTGCGCCGCCGCCCACGGCTCCCTCGACCTGTTCGAGCAGCAGGACTTCGTCGCCGTCGTCGCCCGCCTCGAGGCCCGTCTGCGCGAGGGGCTGGCGCCGCTGCGCGGACGGGCCGGCGTGCGCGATGTGCGCGTCAAGGGCGGCATCGGCGTCGTCGAGCTCGAGCCAGAGATGGCGCCGCCGTCGTCGACCTTTGCCGCGCACGGCGCCTTTGTGCGGCCGCTGCGGCTGTCGTCGTGCGACGTCGTCTACCTGATGCCGCCGCTGGTCATCGGCGACGACGATCTCGCGGTGCTGTTGGCGGCCGTGCTGGCGACCGTGCCGGCGACCGTGCCGGCGACCGCGCTGGTGACCGACGGCGCCTGAGCGCCCAGCACATCAGGCGAACGAGCTCAGCGAGCCATCGACTTCAACAGCAGCTCAAGCTGCCGCTTCTGGCGCGGATCGGTCTCTTTGCTGGTGGCCTGCTCGAGGGCCTGGCGGGCCCTGGGTCCGCCGAGGTCGACCGCGGCGCGGGCGCCGG
>JBKJNL010000976.1:0-7359 GCA_046593615.1 Myxococcota bacterium
ACAACGGCACCTTCGCGTCTGCGAACGCACGCCGCGGCTCTGCCTGGGGGACCTGGGCCGGCGAACCCTCGCCAGTGGTGTGTGCGCTTTCCATCAAAAGGCCAGCAGGTCGCGCAGGGCGACCTCGATGGAGGCTTCGTTCGGCAACGTGGCTTGCTCGAGGATCGGCGAGAAGCCGATGGGGATGTCGAGGGCGCCCACGCGGCGCACGGGGGCATCGAGATCCTGGAAGCACTGCTCGGCGATGATGGCCGCGACCTCGCCACCGACGCCCTGGAAGAGGTGGTCTTCGTGGACGACGAGCACCTTGCCCGTGCGCCGCGCACTCTCTTTGATGCCTTCGACGTCGAGGGGCTTGATGCAGCGCAGGTCAAAGACCTCGACGGAGTGCCCTTCGGCTTCGAGCTTGTCGGCCACGCGCAGCGAGAGGTGGGTCGTGTTGCCGTAGGTGATGATGCTGAGGTCGGTGCCGCTCTTGCGCACGCGCCCCTTGCCGAACGGAATCGCGAACTTGTCAGAGCCCTTGGGGCCCTTGGCCTCGGGGCGGTTGTAGAGGAACTTGGGCTCGAGGAAGAACGTCAGGCCCTGGCTGCGGATGGCATTTCTCAACAGGCCCGCAGCGTCGTCGGCGAACGACGGGCAGATGACGCGCACACCCGGCAGGTGGCTCATCAGGGCTTCGACGTTCTGCGAGTGGTAGAGGCCGCCGGTGATGTAACCGCCCGACGCCAAACGGCAGACGATGTTGGGCGAGTACTGGCCCTTGCTGCGCCAGTAGTCGTGGCTGGTCTCGACGATCTGTTCCATGGCCGGCCAGACGTAGTCGGCGAACTGCGCGGCCTCGATGACGATGCGGATGTCTTTGCTGAAGCGCGACATGCCGTTGGCGGTGCCGACGATGAAGTCTTCGGCGATGGGTCCGTTGAAGACGCGCTGCGGGCCGAACTCGCCGAGCATGCCCTTGGTCAGGTTGAAGACCCCGCCCTTCTCTTTGCTGGCGACGTCCTGGCCCCAGCAGAACGTGTTGGGGTTGTGGCGGAACTCTTCGATGAGCGTGCGCGTCACGGCCTCGCGCAGCTTCTCGGTGCTCTCGCCCTCGGGCAGCGCCGGGTCGAGCCCTTCTTTGGCGAAGTCGGCCTCGGGCGGCGTAACGAATTCGTGGATGCTCTCGGCGGCGGGCTTCGGCGACTCTTCGGCGCGGACCGCGTCTTTGTCGAGCTCGGCTTCGATGGCGTCTTCGATCTCTTTGAGCTTACTCGCGTCGATGAGCTTGGCCGCGAGCACGTGGGCGCGGGCGCGCAGCACCGGGTCTTTGAGCTGGGCCTCGGTGACCTCGTCGGTGGTGCGGTAGAGGTCGTGGGCGTCGGAGTTCGAGTGCGCGCCCATGCGGCTGCACCAGGCGTGGACCAGGCACGGGCCCTTGCCGGCGCGGGCGTGGTCGGTGGCCTCTTTCATGGCCCGCATCGAGTCAAAGATGTCGGTGCCGTCGCAGTCGATGACCTTGAGGTTCTTGATGCCGCGGAAGTTGTCGGCGACGTTCTTCGACGAGCTCTGCTGCTCGACGGGCACCGAGATGCCGTAGCCGTTGTTCTGGATGACAAAGACCACCGGCAGGAGCTCGCGCGAGGCGCCCGAAAACGCTTCGAAGCAGTAGCCCTCTGACGCCGACGATTCACCCTGGCTGGAGATGGCGACGCCGAGTCCTTCGCCGCCACCGTTGCCGCTGCCCTTGTGCGCGTAATACTTGATGGCCCGGGCGACGCCGACGGCGTGCAGCGTGTGGTTGCCCGTGCACGACGACACGTTTTGGATGCCGATGCTCGGCTTGCCGAAGTGGTTCGACATGTGCCGGCCGCCCGAGCAGGGGTCGGCGTCGCGCGACAGGCCGTTCAAGAACAGCTCGTACGGCGTCACGCCCGCCGAGAGGTTGGTGCCGAGGTCGCGGTAGTACGGGAACAGGAAGTCTTTGTTGGGCCGGAAGTGCTGGCCCGTGGCGACCTGGATGCCTTCGTGGCCGGCGCAGCGCGCGTGGTAGCTCCAGCCCATGCCGCGGCGGATGTAGCGCGAGGCCCGCTCGTCGATCTGCCGGGTCTGGAACAGCAGCTTGTACCAGCCGACGACGACGTCACCGGCGACCTTGCCGTAGGCGTCGGTCATCAGCTTCGGGAGGTTCGCGGGAGCCGAGGCCTTTGGGGCGGTCTGCGTCGTCATTGACTCTCTCCGAGAATGAAATGAACCGGGGCTCGATGGCACAAACGACGTCGTCGCGGAAGCTGTCCCGGCCGGGCCCTGGAGCGGACCGGCCGCGAATTGACTGACGCGGCCAGCCTTCCCGTCGGGATGACTGCCGCGTCATGTGCTCAGCGAGCTGCCCGTCTCAAGCGTGGCGCTTGACCATCTCTTCGAGCTTGGCCTTTGGCACGGCGCCGACGATCTGGTCGACGGGCTTGCCGCCCTTGAACAGGATCAAGGTCGGGATCGAGCGCACGCCGAACTGACCGGCGATGCCGGGGTGGTCATCGATGTTGAGCTTGCCGACCGACAACTTGCCGGTCAGCTCGGTGGCCAGGGCCTCGACGTGCGGGGCAATGGCGAGGCAGGGGCCGCACCACGTGGCCCAGAAGTCGACGAGGAACGGCTTGTCGGCGCCGAGCACGGTCTTCTGGAAATTCTCTTCGGTGATCTCGGTGATGTTGCCGGCCATGACCTGCTCCCGGGGTTGTTTCTGCAAGCGTCGGATGCGCGGGCGACGTCGTCGTTGCCGGCGGATCCTGATTCGATGACTCGAATCTCGTAGCAGAACCGCTTCGGATTGGCACGGAGCCGTCGGGGATGCGAAGAGTTGACGCCTTGGGGTTGCGCTCGGAGGAGCTTTGCCGGCGGTCTTCATCACCAACGAGATGCTTCAGGCCTGGGCCGACGACGGCAAGGTGCGACTCGACGACACGACGCTGACGCTCCTCGCCGAGAGCCGCACCGTGAAGCTCACCCCCGCGGTCCGCTTCACCCGGCTCATCGACGACACCACCGGCGATCCACACAAGCTCATCGGCAAGGTGAAGACCAAAGACCAGATCCTCGAGCTCAAGGCCGAGCACTACCTGGACTCCGTCATCTTTGGCGACATCGGCTACACCGTCGTCGAAGGCTTCCTGGGGGACTTGTCGCCGCAGAAGCGCGCGGCCCCACACACGGCACACGCCAACCTGGCTGCGGCTTTACGTGAGGGCGCCAACCTCGACCCGTTCGCGGCGCGCGAGACCGAGGTGAAGCTCGTGATGCCGGCGTTCCACTCGACGCCGCCGCGGGCGCCGGTGCCGGTGGATTTGCCGCCGCCGTCGGCGTCACCGACGCCCGCCCCCGCGGTCAAGCCGGCGGAGCTCTCGGAGGCCGAGGCCCTGTCGCGGCTGTTTCTCTCGACCGTCAAGAGCTGAGCTGACCGCGAGCGGGCGGGTCTTGCTCTGGTGCCGCGCAGTCTGGACAAAAAAGGCGAGCTCGCGACAGGGCGGCGGCCGGCGCGTCAGCCGTCGACGACGGTGCCGACCTTTTCGCCTTTGACGGCGCGCAACACGTTGCCGCGCTCGTGCATGTTGAAGACCAGGATGGGCATCTTGTTGTCCATGCACAGCGACAACGCCGTGGCATCCATGACCTTCAAGCCCATCTTGAGAGCCTCGATGAAAGGCAGCTTGTCAAACATCTTTGCATCGGGAAATTTCTTCGGGTCTTTGTCGTAGACGCCGTTGACCCCGGTGGCCTTCATGATGACGTCGGCGCCGATCTCCATGCCGCGCAGCGAAGCCGCGGTGTCCGTCGTGAAGAAGGGGTTGCCGGTGCCGCCGCCAAAGATCACGACGCGGCCCTTCTCGAGGTGGCGCAGGGCCCGGCGGCGGATGTACGGCTCGGCCAGTTCCTGCATGGTGATGGCGGACTGAACACGGGTATTGATGCCCTTTCGTTCGAGGGCATCTTGCAGGGCAATGCTGTTCATGACGGTGGCCAGCATGCCCATGTAGTCGGCGGTCGCTCGGTCCATGCCGGCGTCGACCGAGGCCTTGAGGCCACGAAAGATGTTGCCGCCGCCGATGACGACGGCGACCTGCACGCCGAGGGCGTGGACCGCTTTCACTTCGTCGGCGACGACGTCGAGGATGGCGGGGTCGATGCCGTAGCCTTTGTCGCCTTGCAGGGCCTCGCCGGAGAGCTTCAGCAAGATGCGGCCGTACTTCGAGCCGGGGGGGGCCGGGATCTTGGACGCCGGGATCGGGGCCGGGCTCTTCAGGGTCTCGGCGGGGGGCACGGGCTGGGTCATGGCGGCTCCGAGAAAGCGGTTGTGCTCGCCGTAGCAGCCGACGTCGTCGTCGTCAGCGGCATTCCACCGGGCGCCGCCGGCTGCTGTTCTTGCTGCTCAGACAGGTGTTCAGGTACTATCCAGGCGTTCAGCAGCCGAGGTGCGTCATGGGTGAAGGTCTTGTTGGTGGGCCTGGTGGTGGAGAGCTGACCGAGCGGCAGCGCAAGGTGCTTGGCTACATCGAGACCCACCTGCGCCAGCACGGGTTCCCACCGACGATCCGCGAGATCGGTCTGCACCTGGGCATCAAGAGCACCAACGGCGTCAACGACCACCTGAACGCGCTGCAGAAGAAGGGGTTCCTGACCCGTGAAGAGGGCAAGAGCCGCACGCTGCAGCTCGTGAAGAGCGACCCCGCCGACCCCGACGAACGCGGCTCGCCGCTGCTCGGGTCCTCTGGCGCCGGGCTGTTTGGACGTTCGCGCTCGTCGGGCCGCGTGGTCCACGAAGGCGCCGCCGAAAACGACGACCTCGACCCCCTCGACGGCGGAGGGCGCATGCCCGGGCTCGGCATGCTGCGCGAAGACGACGACATCATCGAAATCCCGCTGCTGGGCCGGGTTGCCGCCGGCGCACCGATCCTCGCTGAAGAGAACCGCGAAGACACCGTGAAGGTCAGCTCGTTCTTCCTCGGCGGGGCCGCCAAGCAGAAGGTCTTTGCCCTCACCGTCGTCGGCGAATCGATGATCGAAGACGGCATCTTTGACGGCGACTACCTGTTCGTGAAGAAGCAGCCGGTGGCCCGGCCCGGCGAGATCGTCGTCGCCATGATCGACAATGAAGCCACGGTGAAGCGCTACTTCCCCGAAGGCGACCGCATCCGCTTTCAGCCTGCCAACAGCGCGATGAAGCCGATCTTCGTCGACAAGGCCAGCTTCCGGCAGACCGACATCCTGGGCGTCGTCGTCGGCGTGTACCGCAAGGTCTGATCCCGGGTCCGGCTGATTTCGCCGTGATTTCGCCGTGATTTCGCCGTGATTTCGCCGGGTGCGTCGGCTGCATCACCGGGGCACGGGATGCCGTGGTTATCGACGCGGCGCGTTTGACGCCGTCGGCGGGCTCCGACTAGCGTCGTCGACGAGGCCGGCGTGAAGAAGTTTCTCGACATCATCATGCAGGGTGACCTGGTCACCGTGCTCAAGCGTTACGCCGACATCGGCCTGGCAGTCCTCGTGATGCTGATCGTCGGCATGATGATCGTGCCGGTCCCGACGCCCATCCTCGACGTGTTGCTCGTCGTCAACATCAGCATCAGCGTCATCATGCTGCTGATCGCGATGTACATCCCGCAGGCCCTGAAGCTGGCCTCGTTCCCGACCATCATCCTCGTGACGACGATGTTCCGGCTCTCGCTGAACGTCAGCGCGACGCGTCTCATCCTGCTCGAAGCCCACGCCGGCGACGTCATCGCGTCGTTCGGCAAATTCGTCGTCCAAGGCAACTTCGTCGTCGGCGCGGTGATCTTCCTCGTGTTGATGCTCGTCAACTTCCTGGTCATCTCCAAGGGCTCGGAGCGCGTCGCCGAAGTGGCCGCCCGCTTCACCCTCGACGCCATGCCCGGCAAGCAGATGTCCATCGACGCCGACCTGCGCGCCGGCGCATTCGACCTCGACGAAGCCCGTCGCCGCCGCAACGACCTCGGTCGCGAATCGCAGCTGTTCGGCTCGATGGACGGCGCCATGAAGTTCGTGAAGGGCGACTCGATCGCCGGCTTGATCATCGTGGCCATCAACATCGTCGCCGGCATCATCATCGGCGTCACCCAGAAGGACATGACCGCCACCGAGGCCGTCGAGACCTACGCGATCTTGACCATCGGCGAAGGCCTCGTGGCCATCATCCCGGCGCTGCTCATGTCGATCTGCGCCGGCTTGATCGTGACCCGCGTGGCGTCGGAAGAGGAGAACTCCAACCTCGGCATGGACCTCGCCACGCAGGTGCTGGCGCAGCCAAAGGCGTTCATCATCGGCGCCATCTTCATCTTCATCATCGGCATGATTCCCGGCCTGCCGGGCATTCCGTTCACGTTCGTCGCCGTGTGCGTCGGCGGCCTCGCCTGGGGCTTGCAGAAGTCGGCCGATGTGAAGAGCGGGGGCGGCAGCCCCGCGGCCGTCGTCGAGCAGCGCGAAGAAGCCGTCAAAGAAGAAAAGAAAGCGGCGGTGCAGAAGGCAAAGGCGCAGGAGGGGCAGTCGGCGCAGATGATGCCCGTGGTGACGCCCATCGCCCTCGAAGTCGCCGCCGACCTCGTGCCCCTCGTCGACGACACCGGCGGCTCGAACTTCTTGAACGAGCTCATCCCGATGATGCGCGACGGCTTGTTCTACGAGCTGGGCGTCCGCTACCCGGGTTTGCGCGTGCGCGGCAATGAGGGTGACTTGCCGCCTGGCAGCTACATCATCATGGTGAATGAAATTCCCCTGGTGATGGGTACAGTCGACAAAAACAAATGCCTGGTGAACGACACGCCCGACCGCCTGCGCCTGCTGGGCATCGAGGCCGAGCCGGCGCAGAACCCCGCCAACGGCAACGCCTGCGGCTGGATCTCGGTCGAGCAGAGGAAGCTCGCCGAAGACGCCGGCCTGACCACCTGGGACGCTCCGGGCTATATTGTTTTGCATCTGTCGGCCGTGCTGCGAAAAAACGCTGCAGAATTCGTCGGCATCCAGGAAACACAGAACATGCTCGAGCAGCTCGAGCAGGCCTTCCCCGCTCTTGTCAAAGAGGTGGTGCCAAAGGCGGTGTCGCCGTTCCAGCTCACCGACATCCTGCGCCGCCTCGTCGAGGAGGAGATCTCGATCCGCGACCTGCGCAACATCCTGCAGGCGCTGGCGGAGTGGGGCCCGGTCGAGAACGACACCGTCATGCTGACCGAGTATGTGCGTGCCGCTCTGAAACGGTATATTTCGCACAAATATACCCGTGGGCAGTCGACATTGATTGTGTATCTTCTGGACCCGCAGATCGAGGAGACGGTGCGCAGCTCGGTGCAGCACACGAGCAGCGGCAGC
>JBKJNL010001004.1:0-5126 GCA_046593615.1 Myxococcota bacterium
CCATCGGTCGACCGGCGGATCGCGGAATCGACTTTCCTCTGATGTTTCAGGGGGTTGGCCGAATGTTCCGATGTAGGGAAACCCCGCATCCTCCTGACGACCGAGGCGCCTCCGGGCACGGCTGGTCGCGTCATTTCCGCGGCCTCGCGTGCGCATCGACCAGAGAATGCGCCAAGAAAAAAGGCCGCCGAAGCGACCTGCGCGAGCCATCGATGTCACGTCGAACGTGGAGCGGGCGACGGGGTTCGAACCCGCGACCTCAAGCTTGGGAAGCTCGTGCTCTACCAACTGAGCTACACCCGCAGGCGATGAGCTCGCGCACCCACGGCATAGCACCCCGCGCTCCCTGGCTGTCAACCGCTGTGCGGGCCGTCGTCGTCAATGGCGTCGTCGGCGCCTCCGTCATCGTTGGCGCCTTGGTCGGCTGCGGCGACGACGGCGTCCGCGCGCCCGTGACCATCGTCGTCGACACCGACGGCGCCCGCGTCCGCGAAGATGTCGACCGGCTGCGCGAGGCCCAGCGCGGCGTGCAGGACGATCGCGCCCAGCTCGAGCGCGCCCGCCTCGACCTCGACGCCGCCCGCAAGAGCCTGGCGACGGCGGCCTCGCCCGAGCAGAAGCAGTCGCTGCAGCGACAGGTGCGCGACCTCGAAGCGCGCCTGACGAGCGGGGCCATCGCCTCCGCCGACGTCGTCACCCGCGCCGAGCTCGACGCCCAGCTGCGGGCCCAGGAAGAGCGCTTGAAGACCTTCATCAGCACCGAGCTTCAGGGCCGGCCCGCGACTTCGTTGGCAGCGCCGGCAACGACAGCAACGACAGCAACAGCGACGACAGCAACGACAGCAATGACGGCGCCATCGTCGACGACAAAGGCGAGCGCGGCGCGGGCCCACCTGATCGACGGCCGCAAGCGGCTGCAGCAGCTGGCCGTCGACGCCGCCGACATCAACGCCGTCGCCCTCGTCGATCAAGCCGAAGCCACCCTCGCCCGCGGCGACGACGCCGCGGCCCTCGCACCGGCGGCCGCGTTTGCCGAACGGGCCGCCGCCGCCGTCGTCAACGCCGCCCTGGTCCGCCGTAAATTTGATCGCGTGAGCGCGGTGCTGACCAACCGTGCACTCGTTGGCGAGCCGCGCGCCCGCGCCGATTCGCTGTTGCAGGACGCGGCCACGAGGCTCTCCGCCGGCGACGCGGTCGGGGCCAACGCTGCTTTGAACAGCCTGCTGGTGATCGCGCGCTAGACCACGTCGTTTGCTACGGTCGAGCCCGACATGGTCCAGTTCAATCACGCCCAGCGCGAAATCACGCTCAAGGTCGTCTATTACGGCCCCGCGCTGTCGGGAAAGACGACCAATCTACAAATGGTGCATCAGCTGCTGGATCCGCAATCCAGAGGACGGTTGATGTCGCTCGACACTGCTGATGATCGCACGCTGTTCTTTGATCTGTTGCCGGTCTTCTTCAAGTCGAAGAGCGGCTTCAAAGTCAAGATCAAGATGTATACGGTGCCGGGGCAGATCATGCACCAGTCGACCCGGCGCATCGTGCTCTCCGGCGCCGACGGCGTGGCCTTTATCGCCGACTCGCAGCGCTCCGAGGCCCGCGCCAACACCGAGGCCTGGAAGTCGATGATGGAGAACTTCCGGCAGAACGGACTGGATCCTGAAACGATCCCGCTCGTCGTGCAATTCAACAAGCGTGATTTGCCCAACGTTCGCACCGAAGCCGAGATCGACGACATCCGCACGCAGTCGAAAGAGCCGGTGTTCACGGCAATCGCCATCCGCGGTGATGGCGTGCTCGAGACCCTGTTCGCGCTGCTGCGCCTGACGTTTCGCAGCCTCACGCGGGCCTACGACTTCGAGGGCAAGTTCGGCCTCAGTGAAGCCGAGTTCCTGCGCGCGGTCTTCAAGCGGGTGGCCCCCGAGCACGCGACCGCGCTGCTTGAGCGCCTCGAAGGCGGCATGGCCCCCGTCGTCGACGGCACCCTGGTGAAGGGCGGCGACACCCCATGACCGGCACTCGTGTCGATGGCCCGGGTTCCCCGCTTCCGGGCCGCTCGGGCTCGGATTCCCCAAGTCAGGGCCCAGAGCGCACGCGCCAGGGCCGCCCTGATTTTCTGGCTGCGTCGCTCGAGCCGTCGTCGGCTCCCTCGGCTTCCTCCCCCTCCCAGGGCGCGGGCGCCGGCGCGATCACAACCACCACGCCAACGCTCACGACGGCGCCAGCGGGGCCGACCGTCACGACGATGCCGACGGTGCCGACGGGGCCGGTGACGCCGCACATGCCAGCGCCGAAGTCGCCCAGCGGCAGCGGCGGCATCCCCGCCGTGACCGAGGCAATGCAGGCGCCGCGTGCCGTCGACGGATCGATCCTCGAGAAGCGCGTCGCCCTCGTCGACCTCGTCGACCTCGAGAGCTTCCGCGAGGTCATGCAGAGCTTCGCAGACCTCTACCGCGTCGGCGTCAAGGTCTTTGACGGCGCCGGCAACAAGCTCGTCGACCTGCGCGTCGGCAACTCCGCCTTTTGCGGCTACCTCTGGGAATTCGGCGGCACGCGCCAGGCCTGCACGCGCATCGTCACCGGCTTGAAGAACGACGCGTTCGAAGTCGAAGACGGCGTCGAAGTCCCCCGCGTCGTCGACTGCTTCTCGGGCCTGCGCTACGTGGTCGTGCCGATCATGTACGAAGGCGATGTCATGGGTCGCATGATCTTCGGGCCTTATATGCCCCATGTGATGCCCGGACCGTCCGAAGAAATCTATCAGATTGAAGCGCGGGTCGAGCGCCGCAAGGTCGACCGCATGGTCGAGGCCGTCCGCCGTGCCCCCGACGACCTGGTCAGCAAGATCCTGGCGCAGATGCAGAAGGTCGTCGAGGTCATCCTCTACACGAGCTTCCGACAGATTCTGACGTCTCAGATGCACATTGAAAGCGTCACTTCGAGCTATCACGAGTTGCAGGAAAAGAATCGGACCCTCGGTGAGCAGAACGACCGCCTGCAAGAGCTCGACAAGCTGAAGTCGAACTTCCTGGCCACCGTGAGCCACGAGCTGCGCACGCCGCTGACATCGGTGATCGGCTACAGCGAGATGTTGCTCGAAGGCCTCGCCGGCGGGATGAACGACGAGCAGCGCGATTATGTGAAGACGATCATGGACAAGGGCGAGAGCCTGCTGGCGCTCATCACCCAGATTCTTGACCTGTCGCGCATCGAGAGCGGCAACCTGCGGCTGACGGTGACCGACTTCGATCCGATCCCGGTGCTCAAGGCCGCGACGACGTCGATCATCCCGCAGGCCAACAAGAAGCAGATCACCTTCAACATCGAGATCGCGCCCGGCCTGCCCTGGCTCAAGGGCGATCGCGACAAGGTCGGCCAGATCGTCGTCAATCTCCTGGGCAACGCCGTGAAGTTCACGCCCAACGGCGGAAAGATCCGCATGATCGCCGAGCCGTGGACCGGCCCCCGGCCCTCGGGACCCGGCAGCGTCGCGCGCACCGGCGGTGTCGGCTCGATGTTCGAGCTGCGCGAAGAGAATTTCCTGCGCGTCGCCGTCGAAGACACCGGCGTCGGCATCCCGCAAGACAAGGTCGATCAGGTCTTTGAGCGCTTCTTCCAGGTCGACAACAGCTCGACCCGCGAATACGGCGGCACCGGCCTCGGGCTCTCGATCGTCAAGAGCTTCGTCGACGCCCACAAGGGCGAGATCTTCGTCGAGAGCAGCTTCGGCACCGGCAGCCGCTTCACGGTGTTGTTCCCGCTGCCGTAGTTCTCCGGTCGTTGCGCGCGTCGTTGTTCCCTTCGTTTGTTTCGGGCGCGCGGCTCGTCGACGTCCAGCAGGCTGAGGCAGGCGCCCGACACGTGTCGTGTCGGGCCCGTCAGACACATGGGAGAGATCGCTCGTCGCACCAACCGGGTCGACGGGCAGGCGCGCCCGTCGTGGTCGGTGCCCGAGGGCCTCCACCATGCGCATCTCCCACCTGCTGTTCGTTGTTGGCACCCTCACGGCCCTCGGCGGTTGCCCGCAGGCGGGCTTCTGGCCCGATGACATCCCGCGGCCCAGCGAAGGCGAAGGCGAAGGCAACGGCGGCGAAGAAGAAGCCGTCTGCGACCCCGCCTGCGACGACGGCAGCGCCTGCCGCGCAGGCCAGTGCCTGGCCGACGACCTGTTCTGCTCCGCCGACAACCCCGCCGGCGTCTGCGCCGCAGCCAACGCCGCCTGCGTCGACGGCCGCTGCGTCGACGGCTCCGACGCCTGCTCCGCCGACAACGCCGACGGCGTCTGCAGCGCCGGCCTCGGTTGCCGCGCCGGCGTGTGCGCCTCCGACGTGCCGTGCGCGGCCAGCGAGCCGAGCGGCTTCTGTGACGACGACAGCGCCTGCGTCGACGGCCGCTGCCAGGAGCGCGCGCGCTTGTGCAACGACGACAACCCCACCGGCCTGTGCGCATCGGGGCTCTCGTGTGACGACGGCGACTGCCTGCCCGTCGAAGCCCAATGCGGCTGCGTCGGCGCCGAGGTCTGCGTCGACGGCATCTGCCGCGCCCCCGAAGCGCTGTGCACGCGCGCCAACCCGCAGGGCCTGTGCAACGACGGCGGCGTGTGCGTGGCCGGCTCGTGCGTCGACGTCGGCGCCGGCTGCTCGGCCCAGAACCCCACCGGCATCTGCCCGCCGGGATCGCTGTGCGACGACGGCAGCTGCGCCGGCATCGACGGCGCCGCCCTGTGCGACGACGACAACGACTGCACCGTCGACGAATTCGACGCCGTGCGAAACCGCTGCGCCCACGAAGCCCGCGTCGGCTCGTGCGACGACGGCAACGCCTGCACCACCGACAGCTGCTCGTCCGACAGCACCTGCACCGGCGCCCTCATCGGCGGCTGCGTCGAGCCGCCCGTGGTCGACGCTGTCGTCTCGCCGACCAACGTCGGGGCGCTGGTGCTGGCCGGCACCAAGCCCGCCGGGTCGTCGGTCGTCATCAACGATCTCACCGCCGTCGCCGAGAGCCCCGACACCCGCTGGACGGTGACCGTGAACCTCGTGCCCGGCGACAACGCCTATGTCGTGAAGTCGGTCGACCGCGGCACCTCGTCGGCGACGCGCGAGCTGCACGTGACCTACGAC
>JBKJNL010000188.1:0-8521 GCA_046593615.1 Myxococcota bacterium
GCTCGTGGGCCCGCGGGTCGCGGCGTGGCAGCCCCGGTCGTAGGCTACGCCTGCGGCTTCGTCGTCGTCGTCGTCGTCGTCGTCGTCGTCGGGGGCGGCGGCGGCGGCGGCGACGGCAGGTGCTCTTCTTCAGCTTGCTCGAGGGCGTAGAGACGGGCGTCGATGTCAGCCAGCAAACCGTGGCTGGCGTCTTCGCTCAGCAACCCGTCATGAACCAGGTCGCGCACCCGCGTGCGCTCGATGGTGAGCAGGTGACGACGCGCGCGGCGGCGCTCTTCGTCGACGATGGCGCTGCGATCGACGTGGGCGGCCTGCAACCGCTTCGACGCCGCGTCATGGCGCGCGGCGTATTCGGCGCGCAGCTCATCGACGAGCGTTTCCGGCAAGCCGTGGCGTGCGCCGAGCTCGTCGAGCTCGGCGACGGCGGCGGACGCGGCCGCGAGCGCGGCACGGGCGGCTTCAATCTCCATTCGCTCACCGTGCGAGCCGATGATGCCCAGGCGCTTCAGCAGCGGTGCCACCGTCAGGCCCTGAAAAACGATCGACAGCAGCACCACGCCAAAGGTGACGGTCACCAGGAAGCTGCGGTGCGGGAAATCGCTCGCCAGCGACAACACCAGCACCATCGAGAGCCCACCGCGCAGGCCGCCCCACGACAGAGCCGCGGCCCACGTCCAGGGGAGCCGCTCCCGGGTGTTGCGCAGCAGCCCGGTGACGGCACCGACGACGACGGCCCGGGCGCCCGTCACCGACACCCAGGCCACGAGGATCGGCAGCCAGTTGCTGATGAGCTCGTCGACGTGGACTTCGAAGCCGATCAGCAGGAACACGATCGAATTGAGGGCGAACGCGACGTACTCCCAGAATGTTTCGGTGGCGATGATGGTCGACGCCGACATCCCGGTGCGCTTGCCGAAATTGCCGCAAATCATGCCGGCGGCGACGGTGGCGATGACACCGCTCGCATGCACCTGCTCGGCGAGCAGGAACGAGCCCCAGGCGGCGATGGTCGTCAGCGTAATTTCGATCATCGGGTCGTCGACGCGCTGAATGACGAGGCTGACGGCGTAGCCGACGCCGGCGCCGACGAGGGCACCGACGCCGACGACGAAGACGAACTCGATGGTGGCGCTGGCGATCGACAGCTGGGCCCCGAGCGCCAGCGTCAAGATGATGCCGACGAGCACCACCGCGGTGCCGTCGTTCAACAGGCTCTCGCCTTCGATGAGCACCGCGAGGCGCTTCGGCGCGCCGAGGCTCTTGAACAGCGACACCACGGCGATCGGGTCGGTGGCCGCGAGGATGCCCGCGAAGACCAGGCCGTCGACGAAGCGAAAGCCGATCTCGAGATTCAAGACTGAAGCGAGTGGTGAGAAGACCGCCGCCGTCAACCCGATGCTGGCGATCACACCGGGCACGGCGAGGCTCTGGATCGTGACCTTGTTGGCCCAGAAGTTCTTCCACTCGAGGTGGAACGAGGCCTCGAACAGCAGCCCCGGCAGAAAGACGACGTAGAGCAAATCCTTGGTGAGGTGCGGCGGGTCGACGAAGTCGATGCTGCCCAGCACCAGCCCGGCGACGACGAGGGCGACGGTGTACGGGAGCCGGAATCGCTTGGCGATCAGCGCGACGACAGAGGCGACGGCGAAGAGGGCCACGACGGCGAGCTCGGAATGCATGCGGGCTCATACCCCGAGAGGTGGGCACCGATGGCGCGATCTGGTCCGCTCCAGGGCCAACCCGACCGGGTTGCGCGGCGCTATAGGTCGAGGATGCGGCTCAGGCAGTTGATCGTCATCGTCATCGTCAGCGTTTGGTGCGGGGCGGCGATCGCCGGCGACGACGTGGATGCCGGCCCATCCCCTTCGCTGACGCCCCTGCCCGACGTCGCGCAGGCGGCCGCCGACCTTCTCGGCAGTGCACACGCGGAGCGGCAGGTGGCGACCGCCCCGCTGCTGGGAGCGCCCGCGCCGCGTCGCTTGGTTGCGGTTCACGCTGCGCACGTTCGCGCCCTGGTGGCGGGCTCGCTCGATGCGACGGTCGACCCTGCCTCGCTGTTCGAGGTGCCCCTCGATGACGAGGCGGCCGTTGTCGTCGACGCCCGACGGTTGCGCCTGTTGCTGGACGCCGCCAGCGGCGGCGTTGACGCGGGCGCCAGCGACGACTTTGCCGCCCGGCTCGAGCTCGACCGGGCTCGTTTGGCGTTCTACGACCTCGACGTCGCCGCGCGCGAGGCCTTGCTCGTCGCGCATGCCGAACGCCGCGCCGCGCTGGTGCCGGCCGAATCAACTGAAGCTCGCCGCAAGCGCCAGGATGAAGCCGAGCGTCAGCGCGCCCTCACATCGGCGAGAGACGCGCGCACCGAAGCTGCCAGGCTCGCGGGCGAAGAGCTTGCGCGGCTCATCACGCTGGAGGGCGACGTCGCGGCCATCGAAGGCGGGTTTTTGGTAGAGGCCGCCGAGCTGAACGCGCGAAGTGACATCATCCTGGGGTGGCAACGGCGCGCGCGCAGCGCCAAACCAGGCGCAGAGGCCGACGACGTCTACGAGGCTTTGCGCACCGCGCTGCGCCGCTCGCGCGATGAGCTTTCCGGCGCGCTCGACGTGATTGCCACCGACGACTCCGCCGTTGCCGACGTGGGCGCCGACCCCCTCGTCGACGTTGACAGCAACGTTGACGGCAACGTCGATGTCAATGTGGCCGCCGCGCGAGCCCACCGGGTCTCGGTTGAACGGGCCATCGCCAAAGCTCGACGTGCCGAGCAAGACCTTCGCGCGCAGCGGGCCACGGTGCTGCTCGATGAGATCGCCGCGCTCAACCGCGAGCGGCTGCGGCTGCTGGGGTCGCTGTCGTCGCACAACCGCGACGCGATCACCGGCGTCAGCATCGCGGCCTGGGACCAGGCTCGCTCGGAGGCGCGCCACCTGGGGCTCATCTTGCGCTTCCATCGGCAGGCCGCGACGACCTGGTTGACCACGCTGCGCAACGACGGGGCCAGCGGCACCCTGCTGTGGCGCACCGCGACCGTCATCGTTCCGGCGGCACTGCTGGCATCGCTCTTCCTCTGGCTGCGCCGCCGGACCCCACAGCTCTTGCGCGTCGTCGATGAGCGGCTCGCCGAGAGCGACGCGAGAGAGCGACGCACAACCCCTAGCCGGCAGCGTCGCGCCGTCGCCGTCGTCGCTCGCGTCCACCGCAGCGTTGAGTGGGGCGTGTTCTTCGCTTGCGCGTTCTGGCTGCTGCCGCACGAGGCCAGCGGATTGCTCGAAGCCGAGCTGCTCGCTTCGATCGTCGGCTGGATCATCGGCGGCGCGGTCGTCGTCGACGTCATCAACGCCCTCGCTGCCGGCGATGCCGGCGGTGGCCGGGACGAGGTTGAGGCGTTGCGGCTGCGGTCGCTGAAGTTCGTAAGCCGCACCGTCATCGTCTTTGCGCTGCTGCTGGTGCTGTCGGCCCGGCTGGTCGGCCAGGGCACCATCTACCAGTGGGTGTTGTCGACGTGCTGGCTGGCCTCGGTGCCGGTGTTCCTTGTTCTCGTGCGTTGGTGGCGGACGACGGTCTTCACGCGCATGGACCGGGCCCGCAAGAAGACGCCGCTGCAAGCGTGGGTGCTGTCGAACCGCGCGGGCTGGCGCAGCTTCATCGCCGCGATGGTCGGGGCCGTCGATCTCTTCGTCGTCGGCGCCGTCAAATCTCTCGTCGCGCTGTTGGCCGGCTTCGACCTCGCGCGCCGCATCCACGCCTGGCTGTTCAAGCGCGAGATCGAGCGCATGGGAAGCGCCCGTCGCAACCCTGTCTCCCTCGCGCCGCTGAGCGCCACGGCGATGAAGGCCTTGCATCCCGAGCAACCACCGACGCAGTGGCTCGCGTCGCCCGCTGACGATCTCCTCGCTGAGCTGCTCGGCCGGGCCGAGCGTCGTCGTGGCGGCGTCTTCGTTGTCGTCGGCGGTCGCGGGATGGGCAAGTCCGCGCTGCTCCGTGAGCTTGCGGCTCGCACCGGCGCGGGTCCCGTCGTGAACGCGACCGATGTGCTCGCGAGCGCCAGCGCCTTGAAGCACGCCGCCGTCGTCCTCGTCGACGCCGTCGAGGTCGTCGTCAAACCCGTCATCGGCGGGCTGGCCGCGTTCGACGCGATCGTCTCCTGGGCGCGGGCGCACAGCGCACAGTCGATGTGGGTGCTGTCCGTCGACGCCGCGGTGTGGCCGTTCGTGAAGCGGGCGCGCGATGCGCGCCCGCTGTTCGACGAGACCTACTACCTCGAGCCCTGGAATGAAGCTCAGCTCGGCGCGTTGCTCGGCGAGCGCTCGGCCCAGGCCGGCATCACGCCCGCGTTCGACGACCTGCTCGACGATCTCCCGCCCGGCGCTGACGACGTCGATCGCCTCGAAGCGCTGCGCGCGACCCAGGTGGGGTACGAGCGGATGCTCTGGGACCACGTCGGCGGAAACCCGGCCCTGGCCCTCGAGGTGTGGCGGTCCTCGCTCGGCGTCGACGACGCTGGCGTCGCCCGCGTGCGCGCGCTGCAGATTCCCGACGCTGCGAGGCTCGACAGCCTGCCCGACTCGTCGCTCTTCATCCTCCGCGCCGTCTTGCAGCTCGAACCCGCCAGCGTCGACGACATCGCCGATGCGACGCGCCTCGGCATCGAGCAGGTGCAGATGGAGATCCGCTTCGGTGAGGCCCAGGGGTTCTTTGCCGACGTCGACGGTCGCGTGCGGGTCACCTGGGGCTGGCTCCGCGCGATTTTGCACCTGCTCGAACGCCGTCACATCCTGGTGAACCGATGAAACAGCTTGTGCCGAAATCCCGGAGTCGGTTGGCAGCGTTGACGTTGCTGCTGTCGTCGTCGCCGGCGGCGGCCCAGGACGCGCCCGACCTGGGCCGCCTCGCCGAGTTCATCCGCTGGGGCGGCGTCGCAGCCTCGATGATCATCGTCGTCGGCGCGTTGTTCGCGATCCGGGTGATCGAGAAGGGCGGCGATCGCCTGAGCGCGCGCTTCTCGAACCGCCGGCCGACCATCCAGAAGGTCCAGACGACGGCCCGCTTCTTCATCTACATCGCGACCCTGGCCATCACCACGAGCTTGAGCGTGCGGCTCGACCCGACGGCGCTCACCGTCATCGGCGGCGCGCTCGCCTTTGCCGTCGGCTTCGCCTTGCGCGACCTCGTCGCCTCCTTCATCGCCGGCATCACCATCATGTTCGATCGACCCTTTCAGGTCGGCGACCGGGTCTCGTACGGCGGCGAATACGGCGACATCCTCACGATCGGCTTGCGCAGCGTGCGGATGAACACCCTCGATCACAACATCATCACCATCCCGAACAACAAGATGTTCACCGACGTCACCTCGAGCGGCAACTACGGCGAGCTGGAGATGCAGGTGGCGATGGACTTCTACGTCGGCGTCGACGCCGACGTGAAGCGGGCGGCCGAGATCATCCGCGAGGCCTGCCTCACGAGCCCCTACGTCTATCTCGAGCAACCGGTGCCCGTGCTCGCGAAGCAGGTCATCCTGCAAGACATCGTGGCCATGCATCTCAAGGCGCGCCCCTACGTGTTCGACTGCAAGTACGAGAAGCCCTTCGAGACCGACGTGCATTTTCGAGTGCTCGAAGCGTTTCGCCAGAGCGGCATCGGACCGCCCGCTGTTCTGCATCGCTCCCTGAACGGCCCGGTGTCGGGCTTCGACCCGGCGCGGTAGGCGGAGCACCCCGTCGCCTCCATGGCGCCCGGGTCTGGCTTCGGTGCATGTCACTGGTCTGGAAGTGGATGATGGAGACCCGGATGGCCCGCTCGTCGTCGATCCTTGCCGCTTCGCCCACCCCACCGGTCAGCGGGCTGTGAGCGACGCCTCGTTCGATCGCTTTCGCGGCTGGGTGCGCCCTGGATCAAAGCCCGCCGCCCGCGATGACGTCGTCGTCGAAGCCGGCGAAACACTGGACTGGATCTCGGGGCACTGGCGCATCTTTCAGTACGAGCGCGGCCACCGCTTCTCGGTCGACGACGTCGTCTGCGCCTGGTTCGCCACCTCGCACGCGCCGCGCGTCGAGCGGGCGCTCGACCTCGGCAGCGGCATCGGCTCGGTCGCGCTCGCCGTGGCCTGGCGGCTGCCGGGCTGCACGATGGCCACCATCGAAGCCCAGGAGATCTCGCTGCGCCTGGCCCGGAAGTCGATCGCCAAGAACGGCGTCGAGGGGCGCATCACCCCCTACCTCGGCGACCTGCGCGATCAGGCCCTCGTCGACGACGTCACGCGGGCCCACGGCCCCTTTGATCTGGTGACCGGCTCGCCGCCCTACTGGCCGGTCGGCGCGGCCCTGGCGTCGGCGCACGAGCAGGCCGTGCCGGCCCGTCTCGAGGTGCGCGGCGACGTCGCCGACTACGCCCGCGCCGCCGCCCGCGCCCTCGCCCCCGGCGGCGTCTTCGGCCTCGTGTTTCAAGCCTCGCAAGACGCGCGGGTGCGCCAGGCCCTCGACGACGCCGGCCTGGCTCTGCTCGTGGTTCGCTTCGTTCGCTTCAAAGAAGAGGCGACCGCGGTCGAGTCGGGCATCTCGCTGTACGTCGCCGCCCGCAAGCAAGACGTGCCGCGCGGCTTTCACGGCGGCCGCGCCGGCAAGCCCGTGGTCGAGCCCGACCTCGTGCTGCGCACCCCCGAGGGCAAGGTGCACCCCGAATACGCAACCATCCGGTTGTCCTACGGCTTTCCGCCCGGCGACAGCGATCCAGATGAGCGCTGACGACGAGCGCTGACGCGCGTTCAGCGATCAGTCGGACAGCACCGGCGTCGGGTGCTGCAGCTCGCGCAGCAGGGCCGTGACCGAGCGTCGCGCGTGCTCGAGACCCCGCTCACGGTGGTCCATCTGCACCTCGATGTTCAGCGCCAGGCCAATCGCCAGCATGCGAAAGACGACGACGTCGGCGGCGCCTTCGACTTCGGCGCGCTGGCGAGCGTCTTCGACGGCGTCTTCGACGACGGCCATCCAGCGGGAGGCAAAGGCCGAAACGCGATCGCGCACCACGCCGGGGCGGCCGTCGACCTCGTGGACGGCGGCGGCGAGGAAGCAGCCGCCGCGGAACACGCCGCCGGCGATGTACTCGATCCAGGAATCGAGCAGGACCTTCACCCGCGCCAGGCCGACCTGCCCGTCGGCGGGGCGGATGACGGCGTCGACAAACATGCGCTCGGCCTCGTTGAGCACGGCGAGCTGCAGGGCCTCTTTGCTCTTGTAGAGCGAACCGATGCTGCTCTTGGCGCGGCTGGTGGCCGCAGCCAGCCCGCCGATGCTCATCCCATGCAGACCCTCGACGGAGGCGAGCTGCACAGCTTCGTCGAGGACGCGGGCGCGGCTTTGTTCGATGCGGGACCAGAAGGGAACTTGAGCTTCCATGTGCAAGACCTCGGTGGCAGCGAAACGGCGACGATGCGCCGGCGCTCGTGCAGGGGCCGTACCGTCGGTCGCGGTCGCGGCACCGCGTTGCAGGTCAGATGAGCGACGTGCTGCTGGGGCAGAAGTGCCAGCGGCGCTGTGCGCTGTGGCGCGCTTGCCAGGGGCGTGGGCGGGCGGGTCGGGCAGCGCGGGCGGCCCGCGTGGGGCGGGGCGCATTCGGGCCGACCCGCCGGCGGATTCCGAACGGTCGCCAACCCGTCGACGTCGTCGGCATTTTCAGTGCAACGCCGGCCGTCGATGAAAGGCCCCCCCACTCTTCCCGTCGTCGAAGCCACATCGCCCGAGGGCCGCTGGGCCGCGTTTTGCCGGCGCAGCGAGGGACGCCTCGACGCAATCGATCCGACGACCGCCGGCGACCGCCTGCGGCTCGTGTCCATCGACGGCAATGCCTGGCGCTCGGTCGAGGTGCGGCGCGTCGGTTCGCGCCCGGAGATCGTGCTGAACAGCTCCAGCAACGGCGCCAGCGGCGACGGCGTCGGGCGCACCGGGCCCGTCGACGATCATGGGTGGCGCGGCGTCGAGCGCGTGCTCGCCGACGAAGAGCTGTGGTGGACCCAGGGCAAAGACGCCCGCGGAGCCGGCCCGCTCTGGGTGCTGGAGCGCGTGCGCGCCCACCACCACCACCGCCGCTGGTCGACGGAGCCTCTCGGCGAAGCCTTTGGCGACGCCTGCCGCTTCCTCGCCGAGCTCGGTGGCGACGCCTCCCTGCTGCGACGCCTCGACATCGCCGCGAGCCGCCGCCTCGAAGAAGTCAGCTTCTAGGCCGGGCGACGACGACGACGACGACGACGACGACGACGACGACGACAACGACGACGACGACAACGACGACGTTCAGGGAACCGGCGGCTTCTCGATCTTGCCGGGCCACCAGTTCCAGTGCCCAAGCAGCTTCATCGTCGCCGGCACGAGCACCGCACGCACGATGGTGGCGTCGAGGGCGACGGCGAGCGCGATGCCGAGGCCGAGCTGTTTCATGGCCAGCACCTGCGACAGGCCAAAGGCGCCGACGACGACCATCAGCAACAGGGCCGCCGACGTGATGGTGCGGCCGGTCTTCTGCAAACCGA
>JBKJNL010000554.1:0-2562 GCA_046593615.1 Myxococcota bacterium
GGCGGGTCCGGTCATCAAGAGCTCCACGGTGATTTCGTCTTCGAAGTCGCAGGCGTCGGCCAGGCTCATGGTTCCTCCCAGGGTCGTGCAGCCTGCTCCAAGGCGTGTGCCAGCAGCGGGGCCGCGGTCGGACGCCAACCTCGGTCCGAGGTCCGACCTTCGCCCGGAGCCGGACGCGACGCGCAGCGGGTCTCCTTGGACCCACCCGAGGGGTCACCAGCCGTCCAGACTGCGGGCGGCACAGCGGCTACGTTTCCGCGAGACCACACCCGGAGAGCTCGCCATGCGCTTGATCTTGAACCTCTTGTGGGCCGTCGTCGGCGGCGGCCTCGTCACCGCGCTCGAGTACGCGCTCGGCGGGCTCATCCTGTGCCTGACGATCGTCGGCATCCCCTTCGGTGTGCAGTGCTTCAAGATCGCCGGCCTGGCGCTGTTCCCGTTCGGCAAGGACGTCGTCGAAGACCGCTCGCTGCCCGGCGCCGGCTTGCTCGGCCTGTTGATGAACGTGTTGTGGTTCTTCGTCGCCGGCGTCTGGACCTTCATCACCCACGTCGGCCTGGCGCTCGTGCTCGCCGTCAGCATCATCGGCATCCCCTTCGCGATGCAGCACATGAAGCTGGCGATCCTGGCGCTGTTCCCCTTTGGTCGCCGCGTCGTCGACGCGCCCTGACCGCCTGACCGCCCTGACGGCGTGACGGCGCGACGTCGACACCCGGCGGACAGGATGCCCCGTGCTTCTCCTCGCGCTCTTGCTCGCCGCGACTTCGGCGCCGCTCCCGACAGCGCCGCCCCCGACAGGCCCGCCCCCGACAGCGCCCGCGGCGTCGTCGTCGTCGCCGTCGCCGTCGCCGTCGCGAGCGGCGACGCACCTGCCGGTCGTCATCGCCCCGGGGTTCCTCGGCTGGGATCGGCTGCCCCTCTTCGACCGCTACCTCGAGACCATGGCCGCGGCCCTGGAGGCCGAGGGCTACGACGTGACGATGGTCCAGCCCCCCGCCGTCGCCGGCTCCGAGATCCGAGTCGAGGCGCTGGTGCGGGCCATCGACATCGCCCTGCACAAGAGCGGTGCCCGGCAGGTCCTCGTCGTCGCCCACAGCCAGGGCGGGCTCGACGTGCGGGTCGCCCTGCGCCGCCCCGCCGTCAAGGCGCGCATCGCCGCCATCGTCACCCTGGCCACGCCCCACGACGGAACCCCGGTGGCGAGCCTCGCGCAGCGCGTGCCGGGCTTCGCCGTCGACGCCGCCCTCGTCCCCGTGCAGTGGGCCTGGGAGAGCTTCGAGCCCATGAGCCCCGAGTGGCGCAGCACGCCGTCGTCGTCGGGGGCGTTCGGCACGCTGGCCCTCACCGAGCGGGGCAAGGCGACCTTTCGCGAGCACGGCGCCGTGCCGGCACCCAGACCGACAACGACGCCGACAACGACGGCGACAACGACGACGACAACGACGGCGACAACGACCGGCGACGGCGATGGCGACGGCAAGATCAAAGGCGCAAGAGAAGCCGCCGAAGACGCCCGGGCCCTGCTCGACCGCGACCCCGACGACGTCGTCGAAGCCGGCGTGCCCTTCTTTTCGGTGGCCGGCTTCACCGGCCCGCTCGGCCGCGACGACCGCTCCTGCGACGGGGGCCGCTGGACCGCGCCCCGCGCCACGGACGACCCGAACCCGCTGATGCTGGCCGGACGCACCGCCCACGCCCTCGAAGGCTGGACGCTGGCAAACGACGGCATCGTCCCGGCGGGATCGTCGCGCCACGGCGTGTTCCTCGGCTGCGTCGCCGCCGACCACCTGGATTGGCTCGGCTGGCACCACAACCTGCCCGGCCGGCCCGCGCCGTTCGACGAGCGGGCCTTTGTCGTCACCCTGGTTGCCGGTCTCGAGGCCACCACCACGCTGGGGGTCGGGGCGATGGACGCCTTTGTGCCGCGGCTGGCCTCGCTGGCCCGGGCCCGCCCCCTCGACGCCTGGTAGCGCGTCAGCGCCGCTCGCACGCCGCCCGTCAGTGGGGCGCGGCGGGCAGCGGCAGCAGGCGGCCGGTCTGGTCGGTCACGATCCAGACGACGCCGGCGTCGTCGACGGTCACGCCTTCGGGTTTTTCGCCAGCGCCCACCGGCAAGACCGGAAAGGTGCGCGCGCTGCCGAGTCGCAGCGCCGGCACCGCGCCCAGCTGCAGGCCGACCCGCACCAGCCGGCGGCTCTCGTCGCTCAGCAACAGCAGGTCGCCGGTGGCCGGATCGACGGCGACGTCGGAGAGATCCGCGAGGGCCTCGTCGAGCGCCGGCACCGCCGACAACGGCAGCGTCACCTCGGGCGACAGCGACGGCCAGGCAAACAGCGCCACCGCCTTTGGCCGGTCTTCATGGACAGCGACAAGGTGATCCTTGCCGTCGGCAGCGAGGCGGGCGGGCAGGAACGCCAGGCCCTCCCAACCTTTGTTGGCCTTTGGCTTCGGCGCCGGCGGATGCGGCAGCGCGCCCAGGCGCCGCACCGCGCCAGCCAGCGTGATGCCACTGACGACGCCGCTGCCTTCGGCGACGACGACGACGACGCCGGCGATGACGCA
>JBKJNL010000558.1:0-4589 GCA_046593615.1 Myxococcota bacterium
ACGGACCTTCCCCCGGCACCAACGCCTCGCTGCAGCACCGACACCACACCGACACCGACACCAAAACAAGACCGACACCCAAGGAGACGCAGATGGAACGTGAAAAGGCACTGGAGATGGCCCTCGACCAGATCGAGAAGCAGTTCGGCAAGGGCTCGATCATGCGCCTCGGCGGCGACGAGACCCTGGCCGGCGACGTCGAGTCCATCCCCACCGGCTCCCTTGGCCTCGACCTCGCGGTCGGCATCGGTGGCTTGCCCCGCGGCCGCGTCGTCGAGATCTACGGCCCCGAGTCGTCGGGCAAGACGACCCTCACGCTGCACGCCATTGCCGAAGCCCAGAAGAAGGGCGGCATCGCGGCCTTTATCGACGCCGAGCACGCCCTCGACATCAACTACGCCCGCCGCCTCGGCGTGAAGACCGACGATCTGCTCATCTCGCAGCCCGACACCGGTGAGCAGGCCCTCGAGATCGCCGAAATGCTGGTGCGCTCCGGCGCCATCGACATCCTCGTCGTCGACTCCGTCGCCGCCCTCGTGCCCAAAGCCGAGATCGACGGCGAGATGGGTGACTCGCTGCCCGGCCTGCACGCCCGCTTGATGAGCCAGGCCTTGCGCAAGCTGACCGGCTCGATCTCGCGCTCGGGCACCTGCGTCATCTTCATCAACCAGATCCGCATGAAGATCGGCGTCATGTTCGGCTCGCCCGAGACGACCACGGGCGGCAACGCGCTGAAGTTCTACGCCTCGATGCGCCTCGACATCCGCCGCGTCGGCGCCATCAAGAACGGCGAAGACGTCGTCGGCAACCGCACCCGCGTCAAGGTCGTGAAGAACAAGCTGGCGGCTCCCTTCAAAGAGGTCGAGTTCGACATCATGTACGGCGAAGGCGTCAACAAGCTCGGCGAGCTCATCGACCTCGGCAGCGAGGCCAACATCATCGAGAAGAGCGGCGCCTGGTTCTCCTACAACGGCACGCGCATCGGGCAGGGCCGCGACAACGCCCGCAACTGGCTGCGCGACAACCCCGAGGCCCAGGCCAAGGTTGAATCCGAGATCCGCGCCCGCCACACCGCCGCCCACACGGCGGCGACGGCGCCGCCGCCCTCAGCGTCGTCGACGGCGGCATCGTCGACGGCAGCATCGTCGACGGCAAACACCCCGTCCGCGCTCGCCCAAAAGGCCGAAGGGCCAAAGGCCGACCTCAAGAGCGACGACAAGAACGACAAGAAGCCCAACACGGCAAAGGCCGCCAAGTCGGCCGAAGCCTGAGCTTGCCCACCAGCGCCCGGCGCTGACTGACGTCACGGAATCCCGGTCTGGTCGCCGGGGGATGCGGTCCGCACTCTTCGGAAGGGAAGAGGCGGGCCGCATCTCTTTTTCGTCAGCAGGTTTCGTCAGCAGGTTTCGCCAGCAGGTTTCGTCAGCAGGTTTCATCAGCAGGTTCGCCGTTCACGAGCCGGCGCACAGCTCGCTCCCGCGGCGCCGGCGTCGACCTGTCTTCCCGGCGCCAGCACCTGGCCTGCAGATTCTGCATCTCGTCGTGCGAGAACTGCAGCCGGTGCCCCGGCTGCCCGGTGTCCGGATGCGGCCGCAGGGGTGGCACAAACCGTGACCAGGGAGTGCCCGTGCGCGCGCCTCACAACGATCCAGCCCCCCGGGGCACCAGCCCCACCGGCCCCGCCGGCCCCCCAGGACCCCTCCGGCGGGGGTTCTCGGCGCGGGGCACGCCGGTGGTGGTCGCCGTCGTCGTCGCCGCCGTGCTCACCGGCAACGCGTTGCTGCTGCTGAAGCGCATCCACGACGCCAGCGAAGAGGTGGCCCGGGGACAGGGCGCGGCCTTTGGCTTCGCCGCCGCCAACGCCGTCCGCTTGAAGCAGGCGCTGTTGACCCCCGCCGAGCTGCAGGTGCTCGTCGACGAGCACCAGGAAGCCGGCCTGCGCTTCCTCGGCGAGTACGGCCCCGACGGCCACGTCATCGCCCAGATCGGCACCCCGCGCGGCTCGAGCGTCGTGGCGGGCGGGCCGTCGCCGCCGGTCCTCGAGCACAACGGCGACCGCTTCCGCGTCAGCCACCCGCTGCCGATTACGCCGGGCCAGCCGCGCCACGAGCGGGCCATCGTCGCCTACGAATTCGAGCCCGAGACCAGCGCCCACCTCGACACCCAGGGCCGCTTGATCCTGGTGGCGTCGTTGTTGTCGGCGGCGGCGGTGCTGGCGTTGGCGGTGCTTCTGGTGCGGGCCACCGACGCCCGGGCCCAGCTGGTCGCCGACGTCGAGAAGAACCGCCACCTGGCGAGCCTCGGCGAGATGGCCGGCGTGCTCGCGCACCAGGTGAAGAACCCCTTGCAGAGCCTCAAGGGCCACGCCCAGCTGCTGGTCGAGCAGCTGCCCACCGACACACCGGCGGCGAAAAAGGCCGCCGACAAAGCCGGCGTCGTCGTCGCCGAAGCCGTCCGCCTCGAGCAGCTCGTCGAAGAGCTGTTGCGCTTCCTGCAGGCCGGCACCGGCGCGCTGAGCCAGGCCCCCGTCGATCTGTCGCAGCTGTTCGACGAGCTGCAGCTCGCGCAGCGCGCCCGGGTCACGATCACGCGGGCCGCGGATGGCCGGCCGCCCGTGGTCACGCTCGACCCCGTGCTGTTCCGCCAGGCCCTGAAGAACGTCGTCGACAACGCCCTGAAGCAAGAACACAGCGCGCAGCCCGAGGTCCACCTGGTCGACAGCGGCGACGCCGTCGTCATCACCGTGCGCGACCACGGCTCGGGCATCCCCGACGCCGACCTGCCGCACGTGTTCGAGCCGTTCTTCACGCGCAGCGCCCAGGGCACCGGCCTCGGCCTGACCATCGCCCGCCGCGTCGTCGAGCTGCACGGCGGCACGCTGACCGCCGCCAACGCTCACGCCAACGCTCACGCCGACGGCAACGCCAACGCCGACCGAAACGCCAACGGACACGACAACGACACCAACGCCAGCGTCGTCACCAGCAATGGCGGCGCGGTCTTCACCTTTCGCCTGCCGCGCACTTCCCCGAGGTCTTGATCATGGCTCGCATCCTTGTCGTCGACGACGAACCCGGCATCCGCTCCTTTCTGCGCGAAGCGCTCGCGACCGAGGGCCACGTCGTCGACGAAGCCAAAGACGTCGCCGGCGCCCGAGACGCGGTCTTGAAGAACGCCTTTGACGTCGTCATCACCGACATGCGCATGCCCGGCGGCGACGGGCTGCAGGTGCTGGCGCAGGTCAAGGCCGAGCAGCCCTTCGCCGAGGTCATCGTCTTGACCGCCCACGGCACCGTCGACACGGCGGTCGCGGCCATGAAACAGGGCGCGTTCGATTACCTGCAGAAGCCCCTCGATTCGCCGGCGGTGCTGCGGACCCTCGTGCGCCGGGCCCTCGATCGCCGCGCGCTGCTGGCCTCGCGCGATCGCGAGAGCCGCCAGAGCACGCCGCCCCAGCTCATCGCCACCGCGCCGGCCATGAAGACCGTCGTCGAAGCCCTGCAAAAGGTCGCGCCGACGACGGCGACGGTGCTGCTGCTGGGCGACTCGGGCACCGGCAAGGAGGTGTGTGCGCGCGCCATCCACGCCATGAGCGACCGGCAGAGCGCGCCGTTTGTGGCCATCAACTGCGCGGCGCTGACGCCGACGCTGCTCGAGAGCGAGCTGTTCGGCCATGAGAAGGGCGCGTTCACCGGCGCCGACAAGCAGCGCCGCGGACGCATCGAGCTGGCCGACGGCGGCACGTTCTTCCTCGACGAGATCGGTGAGCTCAAGCCCGACCTGCAGGCCAAGCTGCTGCGCGTGTTGCAAGAGCGCCGCTACGAGCGCGTCGGCGGCACCCGCACCCTCGAAGCCAACGTCCGCTGGATCGCCGCCACCAACCGCGACCTCGGGGCGATGCGCGCCGACGGCCGCTTCCGCGACGACCTCTACCACCGGCTGGCGGTGTTCCCGGTGCGCCTGCCGCCCCTGCGCGATCGCAAAGAAGACCTGCCGGCCCTGGTGCACGTGCTCATCGACGACATCGGCCGCGACATCGGCAGAAAGGGACTGGTCGTCGACGACGAAGCCATCCGCGCGCTGTCGCTGCGGGCCTGGCCGGGCAACATCCGCGAGCTGCGAAACACCCTCGAGCGCGCGGCCATCCTCACCGACGGCACGCGCATCGGCGTCGACCACCTCGACGCGCCGGCGTCGGCGCCGTTCGCGCCCGAGAGCCTCGCGCTCGACGACCTCGAGCGGCAGGCCATCGAGCGCGCGCTGGCGGTGTCGTCGGGCAACCGCCGCCGCACCGCCGAGCTGCTCGGCATCGGCCTGCGGACCCTCTACGACAAGCTCAAGCGCTACGAGCTGAGCTGAGCTGAGCTGGGCTGAGTTGAGTGAGGTGAGGTGAGTTGAGCTGAGTGAGGTGAGGTGAGGTGAGCTGAGCTGAGTGAGGTGAGCGAGAGCGAGAGAGGAGACCTCACCCCCCGGCCCCGCTCTCCACGGCCGCTCGCGGACTCGCTGTGGAGAGGGGGAGGAGAATAGCCGTCGAGCGTGTTTGCCTCCTGTGAGGGGTTCGTTGTTTGGCGTCCCTGGCCCGACGTTGT
>JBKJNL010000565.1:0-6400 GCA_046593615.1 Myxococcota bacterium
GTTCGATCCGGGCGAAGCACAGGAGCTCGGCCAGGCCTTTCTCGCGCGCAAGAAACAGCTGGCGTCGTGGGCGATGGGCCCCGACGCCGAGCTGAGCGAGCGCCCGGCGACGGTGGCGCCGGCGTCGCTGCAGACAGCAGCGCCGACCCTCGACGTTGGCTTCGAAGACCGCGGCGTCGGCAGCGCGGGCCAAGCCCCGCAACGGTCGGCCGCCGATCCGGATTCGTCTTCGCCGTCGAGCCTGGACCCAACGCAGAACGCCAGCACCGACTGGCGCGGGGGACCCACCTTGGTTGCAGGCGAGACCGACAACGTCGACAGCGCCGACAGCCCCACCACTGGCGACGCGCCGACGGGGGCTCCGACGCCAGCGGCTGTGCGAGAACAGCCCAAGATGGACCAGGGGCTCGAGGATCGCGGCATCGGCTCGCCGACCCCGGCGCCCACCGATCCCGAGGGCGCAAAGAAGCCCGCGGGTCCGAGCGGTCCGGTGTTTCCCCTGAAGCCGCACGACCCCAAAAAGGCCGCCGCGAAGCACGACAAAAAGGCGCACCCGAAGGGACAGCCCACGCCGGCCACAGGCGGCAGCAAGGTTCAGCCGACGCCCCATCACCCCGGCCCCACCATGCCGCGCGGCTTTGAGGGAACGAACTCCGGTGGGCGCAACGGCGAGCGCGCCGAGCGGGAGAACCACCTCTCGCGCGACAAGCAGGTCCCGCGCGTTCACGACGGCCGCGGCAAGCCCGGCCCCGAGAACGACCGCTGACGTTTGACAGCTGACCGCCCTGCCGGCGTTCACGGCTGATGCTCTCAGCAGACCTCCCACAGACGGTGCGCGACGCGCGGGTCCAGGTGGCTGTCGTCGACGGAGACGTCGGCAGCACCGCATGGGCCCGCGCCTCTTTTTGTCATTGACCATCGCTCGCGCTGGGCGTCGTCGACCGCAGGCGTCGGCCATGGCGGCCCACGCGTCGAGCACGTGCTGCCACCAACCCGCCAAAACGGCCAAGTAGAAACATACGGTTGAACGTGGGCTCGTTCCTCGTCGATGCTCCGCAACCTTGCGCGCGGGCGAGGCTGAGGTGAGCCGTGATTCTGGCAGGCGACGTCGGCGGAACGAAGACGGTGCTGGCGGTCTATGAGCCCGGCCTGGGCCGCGTCGACCGGGTGCTCGAAGAGACGGTCTCGTCGAGGGAGCACGGCTCGCTCGACGAGATCGTCGGATCGTTCATCCAGCGGCACAACGTGAAGGGGCTGCAACGGGCTTGCTTCGGCGTCCCCGGCGCCGTCGTCGATGGCGTTTGCCACACGACCAACCTGCCGTGGGTCATCGCCGAGACGACGCTGGCGAACACGCTGCACGTGCCGCGCGTCAAGCTGCTCAACGACCTGCAGGCCGCCGCCTACGGCATGCTGTTTCTCGACGACAGCGAGCTGGTGATGCTCAATGCCGGGCGCAGCCTCGACCGCAAGAAGAACATGGGCGTCATCGCCGCCGGCACCGGCCTCGGCGAGGCGCTGCTGGTGTGGGACGGCGAGCGCCACATCCCCGTCGCGAGCGAGGGCGGCCACTCGACGTTCTCGCCGCGCACCGAGCTTGAGATCGACCTGCTGCGGTTCCTCCAGAAGCGCCACGGCGGTCACGTCTCGTGGGAGCGCGTCGTCGCCGGCCCGGGTCTGGCCAACATCTACGCGTTCCTGCGCGAGCAGGCCGCCGCCGGCAAAGCCCCCGGCGAGACCGCCTACGTGCGCGATCGCATGCAGCGCGAAGACGTCGGCGCGGTCGTCGGCCTCGAGGCCCTCAAGGGCGTCGATCCGCTGTGCGTGGCGTCGGCGAAGCTCTTCTGCAGCCTCTACGGCGCCGAAGCCGGCAACCTCGCGCTCAAGGGCCTGTGCGCCGGCGGCGTCTTTGTCGGCGGCGGCATCGCGCCAAAGATCCTGCCGCTGCTGCGCGAGCCGGAGTTCATGGCGTCCTTTGTCGACAAGGGGCGCTTCAAGAACCTGCTGTCGGGCATCCCCGTCGTCGTCGCCCAGAACGACAAGGCGCCGCTCATCGGCGCCGCCCACTACGCCTCCCGCCTCATCACCTGAGTTTCACCCCGTGCGCGCCCACCGGACGCCGAGGTCCGCAGCGCGCCGCCAGAGAGGATTCATGTCGCAGACGAAGTCTCCCGCGCCCGGCACGCTCGCTGGAGGGCCGGCCGCCCCCGCGCCATCCCCGAGCCCCAAGGTGACGCGGAACCAGGGCCGCGAGCGCATGCGCGTCGACGAAATCAAAGACGACTTGTCGTCATGGCGTCGCTGGGGCCCTTATCTCACGGACCGCGCCTGGGGCTCGGTGCGAGAGGACTACTCAGCCGACGGCAACGCCTGGGGTTACCTCACCTACGACAACGCGCGCTCCAAGGCCTACCGCTGGGGTGAAGACGGCATCGCCGGCATCTGCGATCGTTATCATATCTTGTGCTTCGCTCCGGCGTTCTGGAACGAGAACGACCCCCACCTGAAAGAGCGCTTCTTCGGCGTCAATCCCTACGAGGGCAACCACGGCGAAGACGTGAAGGAATACTACTTCCACGTCGACAACACGCCGACGCACTCGTACATGAAGCTGCTCTACAAGTATCCGCAAAAGCGGTTCCCCTATCAGGAGATCATCCGCGAGAACCAGGCGCGTGGAGGCCAGGGCCCTGAGTATGAGCTGGTCGACACCGGTATCTTTGATCAAGAGCGCTATTTCGACATTGAAATCGAATACGCCAAAGAGACCGCCGAAGACATGGCGATCCGCATCACCATCCACAACCGCGGCGACGTCGACGCCCCGCTGCACGTGTTGCCGCACCTGTGGTTTCGCAACACCTGGAGCTGGGGCGCCGTGCCTTCGTCGCCGCCGCGCATCGAGCCCGGCCGTGACGACTGGGGCGGCACCTGCATCGTCGCCGACGACTCCGACGTCGACGCCTTTATCCCGGTGCAGTACCGGGTCGGCCTCCGCTACCTGTACGGGCCGCCGGGCGCCGTGCGCACGCTGTTCACCGACAACGAGACCAACGCCGAAGCCGTCTTTGGCGCCGGCAACACCAGCAAGAGCGCCTACACCAAAGACGCCTTTCACCGCTACATCGTCGACGGCGAAAAGGGCGCCATTCGTGACGAGCAATATGGCAGCAAGGCCGCCATCCACTATCGGGTGGTGGTGCCGGCCAAGGGCTCAAAGGTGCTGCGCTTCCGCCTGTCAGACAGCGGCCACCGCGCCCCCCTCGAGGACGTCGACGAGATCGTCGATCGGCGCCAGGCCGAGGCCGACGAATTCTACAACGACATCGCCCCCGAAGGCGCCTCGGTCGACGAGAAGCATGTGCAACGCCGGGCCCTGGCCGGCCTGCTGTGGACCAAGCAGAGCTACATCTTTGACGTGGCCCGCTGGCTCGACGGCGACAACCCCGACGCTCCGCCACCGCAATCGCGTCGGCGCATCCGCAACGCCCATTGGCGTCATCTGAATTCGATGCGCGTCATGACCATGCCCGACAAATGGGAATACCCCTGGTTCGCGGCCTGGGACCTGGCATTCCAGTGCGTTCCGTTTGCCCTGGTCGACAGTAAATTCGCCAAAGAACAGCTGTGGATGCTGTTGTTCGAGCAGTTCCAGCACCCCTCGGGACAGCTGCCCGCCTACGAGTGGGAGTTCAACGACCTGAACCCGCCCGTCCACGCCTGGGCGGTGTGGCGCGTCTACAACATGGACCGCAAGCGCAACGGCAAGGCCGACCGCGACTGGCTCGAGCGCTGTTTCCACAAGCTGCTGATCAACTTCGCCTCGTGGGTGAACAAGGTCGACCGCGAGGGCAACAACGTCTTTGAAGGCGGCTTCCTCGGCCTCGACAACATCACGCTCATCGACCGCTCGGAAAAGACCAACGACGGCTCGGTGCTCGAGCAGTCCGACGCCACCGGCTGGATGGGCATGTTCTGCCTCAACCTCATGCGCATCGCCCTCGAGCTGGCGCGTGAGAACAGCGTCTATGAAGGCCTGGCATCCAAGTTCCTTCAACACTACACCTACGTCGCCTATGCCATGAAGCACATGGGCAATCGCGATTACAGCTTGTTCGACGTTGAAGTCGGCTTTTTCTACGACGTGCTGCGCTACCCCGATGGTGCGTACAAGAAGTTCCGCGTGCGCTCGCTGGTGGGCCTGATCCCGCTGTTCGCGGTCGAGCGCCTCGAGGTCGAGTGGCTGGCGCCGTTCAAGGAATTCAACGCCAACCTGAGCTGGTTCATGAAGAACCGGCGCGAGATGGTCGAAGAGGTCATCCACACCGTCGAGATCGACGGCAAGACCACCTATCTGCTCACGATCGTCAACCAGCACCAGCTCAAACGCATGCTCGAGAAGCTGCACAACGAGACTGAATTCTTGTCACCTTATGGTGTGCGGTCGCTGTCGAAACACCATGAACAGCACCCCTTCACCATGGACGGTCTCTCGGTCAACTACGAGCCGGCCGAGTCGTCGAGCAAGCTCAAGGGCGGCAACTCCAACTGGCGCGGACCGCTGTGGTTCCCGACGTCGTTCCTCTTGATCGAGAGCCTGCGCAAGCTCGGCACGGCGTTCGGGCCGAACTATTTGCTGACGACCCCGGCCGGTGGCCTCGAGCCCATCGGCTTCAGAGACATCGCCCGCGACTGCGCGCGGCGCATGATCGACATCTTTCTCATCGACAAAGATGGCAAGCGGCCGGTGTGGGGCGGCAACGAACGCTTCCAGACCGACCCGCACTGGAAGGACGAGATCCTGTTCTACGAGTACTTCCACGGCGACAACGGCGCCGGCATCGGCGCCTCCCACCAGACGGGCTGGACGGCGCTGGTGGCCAACCTCATCGACGAGTGGCGCTGATGCGACGCCGGCTCCTGCCCCTGCTGCTGGGCCTCGCCACGGCCTGCCCCGACGTCGTCGACGACACGCCGCAGCCGGGGCAGGCCCGGGTGCCGGCGCCACCGACGACGCCGCCGTCAGCGACGCCCACAACGACGACGACTGAGCTGCCGCGCTTCGACCTCGGGCAGCTGAAGAGCGACCCCGAGCTCGCCCGGCGCAACCAGGCGGGCGCCGCCGACGCCGCCGTCCTCGACGACCCCAGGGCGCTGGAGAAGCTGTTCGAGAAGCCGTGCGGCGACCCCGCCGAAGTGAAGTGCAAGCGCTGACAACCTCGGAAACGTCTACGGTCCGCGGCATGCGTTTCGTTGCGGTCCCCGTCTTTCTGCTTTCGTTCGTCGCCGCCGATTTCGTCGTGGGTTGCCGGCCCGAGTGCCGCTCAGCGGTCGCTCCCAGCGAGGGCGACGACGACGAGCTGCCGGTCTGCGACAACCGCAACGCCGACGACCTCGGCACCTGCACCCCGATCGCCTACGTCGAGAGCGAGGGCGTTCCGTCGGCGGTGCCGTCGGGCCTCGAGATGTGCAGCCGGGCCGGACCCCACCGCGCGACCGCCGAGCCGTGCGCCGCCCCGCCGGCGGCGTGCTCGACGTCATCGGACGAAGACACCTGCGCCGTCGCCGACGACTGCGACGGCAGAGCCTGCGTCGACCAGGGCAACGGCTGCAGCTGCGTGGCCGTCTGCGCGTCCGATGATGACTGCGATGCGGGCGAAGCCTGCGGCTGCGCGATGGACGCCATCGACGGCGGCATCGGCTTCTACAACTCGGTCAGCCGATGCGTCCGCGCCACCTGCCGTGACGACGACGATTGCGGCGCGGGCGGCGTCTGCGGCGTGGCCCTCGGGGTCGGGTGCGACGAGCTGGTCGGGTTCTTCTGCCGCAGCGACGCCGACACCTGCGCCGTCGACGCCGACTGCCCGGCCTTGGTGGAATTCGGCCCGCAGACCTGCAGCTGGACGGGCAGCGCGTTTTCCTGCAACGGACCGACAACCTGCGATTGAGACCGCGACGGCGGTCGCGTCAGGCGCCGGGCCCGAAGAACAGCAGCGCCAGCAGCACCAGCCCGACGACGATGCGGTACCAGCCAAAGGCGACGAACGTGTGGCTGCGCACGTAGCCGAGCAGCCATTTGACGACGACGAAGCTGACGATGCCCGAGACGACGGTGCCGAGGGCGACCATGGCCCAGTCTTCGGGCGGGCCTTCGGGGTGGCGCAGGGCCTTGAGGATCTTGTAGGCGCCGCCGGCCATGATGGTCGGGATGCCGACGAGGAACGCGAACTCGGTGGCCGCGACGCGGGAGACGCCGAGCAGCAGCATGATGAGGATGGTCGCTCCCGAGCGCGACGTTCCCGGAAACACCGCCGCCAGCAGCTGACCGGCGCCTACAAGATCCTCAAGGCCCTGCGCCACCCCGAAGGCCCGCCCGAAGACTGGGCCATGGTCGCCCTCG
>JBKJNL010000653.1:0-4519 GCA_046593615.1 Myxococcota bacterium
CTCGTTCTGGAACATCGTGAACGTGCCCTGCGAACCGATGGCGGCGGCGGAGGCAAAGGCGGCGACGAGGGCGATGATGACGGTCTTCATGGGCGGCTCCGGTTCAGCGGGTGGCAATCACTCCATGAGCAGGCGCGATGCCAACGGCTCAGACGGCTTCCGGATGCGGTCCTCAGGCAAAAGGAGGATGTTGCGCACCCAGGTCGCGCAGTCGATGCGCAATCCGGCTGCGCAAGCGCAAGTTGCGCAACGCCGCGGTTGCGGCTGCCGGTGAGGGCCCAGGCGAGACCCCCCCAGACGCCAGCGACGCGACCGCGGAGCACGGCGAGACCCCCAGACCATAAAAGGTCTTCCGACGTTGTCAGTCAGCGTGTCACCCTTCCCGACGCACCCATGACCCGCGCAGGCGACAGCGACCCGCTCCTCGGACGGGTCCTCGACGGAAAGTTCACCCTGCTGTCCGTCCTCGGGCGCGGCGGCATGGGCGTCGTCTACCGGGCCCACCAGGCCAGCCTCGAGCGCTCGGTGGCCCTCAAGCTGTTGATGGACGTCGCTGATGTCGGCCCCGATGGACCCGACGGCGAGCGCGCTGAGTCTCGCGATCTGGAATTCCAACAGCGCTTCTTTCTCGAGGCGGCGACCGCGGCCAAGCTCAAGCACCCGAACACGATCACGGTGTTCGACTACGGCTCCGCCACCGTCGACGACGACCGCGTTTTCTACATCACGATGGAGCTGCTCGAAGGCGTGACGCTCTCGAAGCTCTTGAGCCGCGAAGGGCCGCTGCCGCCGCTGCGCGCCGTCAACATCGCGCTGCAAATCTGCCGCTCGCTGCGCGAGGCCCACAGCCACGGCATCGTCCACAGAGACCTGAAGCCCGGCAACATCATGCTGGTCAAGCAAGACGACGCCGACGCCGACGACGACGGGGGCGGCGACTTCGTCAAGGTCCTCGACTTCGGCCTGGCCAAGACCCGCCTCGCCGATGGCAAGCGACCGCAGCAGCTGACAAAGGCCGGCACGTTCCTGGGTTCGCCGCGCTACGTGGCGCCCGAGCAGATCGAGGGCCGCCCCCTCGACGGACGCGCCGACATCTACAGCTTCGGTTGCGTGCTCTACCGCATGCTGACTGGCCGGGTTCCGTTCGATGGGCAGCAGGCCGTCGAGGTCATGCTCAAGCACCTGCACGACCCGGTGCCGCCCATGAACGTGTCCGTGTCGAGCGACGGGGCCGGCGCGCCGCTGGTGTTGCCAAAGACCCTTGAAGCCCTCGTCCTCAAGTGCCTGCAGAAGAACGCCAGCGATCGGCCGACATCGATGGACGAGGTCATCAGCACCCTCAAGCGCGTGCGCGGCGAGATCACCGGCGTGCTGTCGGGCACCACCCTGCTGCCCGACGACCTGCACGCCCGCATCGCGCGCGAGGCGGCCAACCCGAACTCCAGCGGGCCCAACACGAGCAGGCCCGACACCAGCGGGCCCGTGCCGGCGCATCGCGCGTCGACGACGTTGGCGCCGACGGCGCCGGTGCCCTCGGCGCCGACGACCCGGCCAAAGACGCCGCGCCATGGTGGGGGCGAGCAGACGTCGCCATCGCAGACGTCGCCGTCGTCGTCGTCATCGTCGGCGTCGTCGTTGACGGGGACGCCAAAGAAGTCGTCGTCGTCGTCGCAGCCGTCGCTCAGCACGCCGCTGGCGCTCGGGCTGACGCCCGGCCCGCTGTCGATCTCCGGGGAGTGGAAGATCGGCCCGCCGACCGACGAGAGCACCCGCCCGACCCACGGTCCCGACCCCGGTGCCGTCGCCCCGCGGCGCACCCCCGGCGCGGCCATCGCCGCCGGCGTCGTCGTCGGAGTCTTGCTGGCTGGGGTCGGCATCGCGGCGCGGCTCGGTCACCTCGACGGCGCCATCGACGCCGTTGTCGAGAGCGCCGGCAGCGTCGCGGCCGACGATCCGCCGGCGCCGTTGCGACCGCGGGGGCCCGTCGCCCTGCAGGCCGCCAGCGCCCGGCTGCGCATCAAAACCGATCCCCCCGGCGCCGACGTCTACGACGTCACGCCGCCGCGACATCAGCAGGGTTCGGGTTCCGGTCAGCAGGGCGTGCCGCGGCTGCTCGGCATCACCCCCCTCGTCGTGCCCTGGACGATCGCGGCGGGTGATCCGTCGAAAGAGCTGCTGTTGAAGCTGCCGGGCCACGTGACGGCCCGGGCCCGCGTCGAGCCGCCGCCGCCGTCGGGCCAGCGCGACCCCGTCACCCTCGACGTCGACGCCACGCTGCGGCCAGTTCCGCCCTGACGGCGCGCGGATTGTTGCGGGTGTCCTCGTTGACAGCACGCGTCGACCGGTTCAGACCGGCCACCGGTTTTCCGATCCCGAGCGTTCGCGCAAAGGATCTCCGCTTGCCGCGCGCATGTTGCGCTCGAAGGAACAAATGGTCGTCATCCGTCTCGCTCGCGCTGGAACCAAGAAGAAGCCCTTCTACCGCGTCGTCGTCGCCGACCGCCGCGATGCCCGCGACGGCCGCTTCATCGAGCAGGTCGGCACCTACGATCCGCGCAAGGCGGCCCACGGCCTCGCCCTCAAGGTCGATCGCGTTGATCACTGGGTCGGTCACGGCGCCCAGCCGTCGGAGACCGTTGGTCACCTGATCAAGCGCGCCCGCTCCGCCCTCCCAAAGGCTTGAAGGCAGAGGCTTGAAGGCAGAGGCTTGAAAGTGGGGCGTGAACCGTCGCCCGAAGACCTGCGAAAGGTCCTCGGTCAGCGGTTCGCAATCTGACGCCGCCCGACGCACTCAACGCTCGGTACCTCGCCCAGGCGCGGTCCCGGGCGTCTTTGTTCTGTGTTGTTCATTTGTCCCACGCCTGCAGGGCCGCTCGGCCAGGCGTCGTTGCCCAGGAGCTCGCCGTGAAGGGACTCGTCGAAGTCATCGCCAGAGCCCTCGTCGACGACCCGACGCCGGTCGAGGTCCACGAGGTCGGCCCCCCCGATCCCGGCGCCGGCGCCGAGCACGTCTATCGGCTCAAGGTCGGCAAAGACGACCTCGGCAAGGTCATCGGCAAGAAGGGGCGCACGGCAAAGGCGTTCCGCACGCTGCTGGCCGCCGCCGCCGCCAAGCAGAACCGCAAGATCACGCTCGAGATCCTCGAGCCCGAGCGCCCGCGCCGCGACCCCGATGCCAACGCCGATGCCGATGCCAACCCCGATGCCAATGGCGACGACGACCGCGAGGCCCGCGGCGACGGCAAAGGCCGTGGCGCGCGACGCAACGACGCCCACGAAGCCCAAAACGAAGTCAACGAAACCAACGAAGTCAACGAAGCCGGCGGCGAGCGCGACGCCTCGTCGGAGCCGTCCTGAGCGATCAGGTGCGCATCGGCGTCGTCGGGCGGCCCCACGGCGTGCGCGGGCTCTTGAAGCTCCATCTCGACAACCGCGACAGCAAAACGCTGCGCAAAGGGCTCGTGCTGCGCCTGGTGCGCGCCGGCGTCGCCGACGTCAGCGACGTCGTCGCCACCGTCGGCCCGGGCATCGTCTCGCTCGAAAAGGTGCCCGATCGCACCGCCGCCGAAGCCCTGGTCGGCGCTGAGGTCTTTGTCTCGCGCACCGACTTCGTCGACGACGAGGCCGAGGTGTTCTTGATCGACGCCATCGGCAAAGACGTCGTCGACGACAAAGGCGTCGTGCTCGGCCGCATCGCGGCGTTTTCGACCAACGGCGCCCAGCCGCTGGCCGAGGTGGTGACGCCGGCCGGCAAGACGGTGCTGGTTCCGTTCGTGCCGCCGATCGTGCAGCGCATCGCCGACGTCATCGAGCTCGCGCCACCGGCGGGGCTGTTTGACGTCGACGACGAGTGACAGCAACGAGTAACTGACCAGCCACGAACGCGTGGGGAGAAGCGAACATGGCCGTGAAGGGCACCGTCACGTTGCCAGGCAAGACCATCGGCATCCTCGGCGGTGGGCAGCTGGGGCGCATGTTCGCCATTGCTGCGCGCCGCATGGGCTACCGCGTGCACGCCCTCGACCCGGCGCCCGATTGCCCGACGGGCCAGGTGGCCGACGTCGAGTGGAGCGCCGCCTACGACGACATCGGCACCGCCATCCAATTCGCCAACGCCGTCGACGTCGTCACGTTTGAGTTCGAGAACATTCCCTACGAGACGCTGCAGGCCGTCGCCGAGATCGTGCCCGTCTATCCAGCGCCGCTCGTGCTCGACACCACGCGGCACCGCCTGCGCGAAAAGACCTTTCTGTCGACGCACGGCTACCCGGTGGCGCCGTATCGCGCCGTCAGCTCCGTCGACGAGCTGCGGGCCGCGGTCACGGCGCTGGGCTTCCCGTGCATCTTGAAGACCGCGACCTTTGGCTACGACGCCAAGGGCCAGGTGCGCATCGACGACGTCGCCAAGGCCGAGGCCGCGTGGGCCACCATGGGCGCGTCGGTCGGTGTGCTCGAGAGCTTCGTCCCGTTTCGCCTCGAGCTCTCGGTGATCGTCGCCCGTACGCGCCGCGGCGAGATG
>JBKJNL010000746.1:0-5930 GCA_046593615.1 Myxococcota bacterium
CCGACACCGTCCCAGACACCGTCCCAGACACCGGGCCCGGCACCGTCTCAGAACAGCGCCTCGCTGTTTGAAGCGCCGGCGCCGCGTGGACCGCTGGCCAGAGTCCCGCAGCTGAACCCGCTGTCGCACAAAGACCCCAAGGTGCGGCTGCTCAACAGCGCGCTGTTGCTGGGCTTCGTGCACATCGGTCTGTTCCTGTGGGGCAACGAGAACGCGACGCCCCTGAAGCTTGTCGCCAGCTTCGGGGTGATGATGGCCGTGCTCGGGGCGCTCGCCGTGTGGCGCGCGCGCCGCGCCGCCGTCACCGGCGCGGTCGAGCAGAATTTTCCGGGAGCCGCGCCATGACGACGACAAATGGGATCGCACCGGGGACCGCCGGGCAAAAGGCGGAGGGCGGCAAGACCGACAACACCGACCTCATCTACGACTGGAACGAGGTCAAGCGCCGCGGCAAGGTGTTTCTGAAGCCCGTCGAGCTCTGTGACGAGACGTTGCGCGACGGCATCCAGAGCCCGTCGGTGGTCGACCCGCCCATCGAGACCAAGCGCGAGCTCATCGAGCTGATGGACGCCATCGGCATCTTTACCGCCGACATCGGGCTGCCCGGCGCCGGCCAGCGCGCCGTCGACGACGTCACCGCCCTCGCCGTCCACATCCGCGATCGCAAGCTCAAGCTGCTGCCCAACTGCGCGGCCCGCACGGTGGTCAAAGACATCGAGCCCATCGTGCGCATCCGCGACGAGGTCGGCATCGCCATTGCCGCCTACTGCTTCCTGGGCACGAGCCCGGTGCGGCTGCTCGCCGAAGACTGGGACATGGACCGTCTGATGAAGTCCGCCGATGAGGCGATTTCATTTGGTGTCAAGAACCAGCTCGAGTGCGCGTTCGTCACCGAAGACACGACGCGGACGCCGCCGAAGACGCTCGATCGGCTGTTTCGTCATGTGATTTCATTGGGCTGCCGCCGTCTGGTCCTTTGTGATACGGTGGGTCACGTGACGCCGGACGGGGTTCGCAACCTCATCGACTGGACGCGCGACCTGATCGCCGCCACCGGCGAAGACGTGAAGATCGACTGGCACGGCCACAACGATCGCGGTCTCGGCGTGCCCAATGCCCTGTTCGCTCTCGAGCACGGCGCCGATCGCGTGCACGGCACCGCGCTGGGCATCGGCGAACGCGTCGGCAACGCCTCGCTCGACCAGATCATCCTCAACCTGAAGCTGATGGGCGCCTACGACCACGACGTCACCAAGCTCGTGCAGTACTGCCGGCTCGCCGCCGACGCGACCAAGGTCGACATCCCGGTGAACTACCCGCTGAGCGGGCGCGACGCCTTTCGCACGGCGACCGGCGTGCATGCCGCCGCAGTCATCAAGGCCGAAAAGAAGGGCGACAAGTTCGGCGACGCGCTGCTCGGCGACGTCATCTACTCGGGCGTGCCCGCCGGCTGGTTCGGCCGCGAGCAGGAGATCGAGGTCGGCCACATGAGCGGCCTCAGCAACGTGCGTTACTGGCTCGAGAAGCGCCGCGTGCCGTCGAGCGAAGAGCTGGTGCAGGCCATCTTTGCAAAGGCCAAGGGCAGCAACCGCACCCTGCGTGACGACGAGATCTGGGACATCGTCAAGCGCCAGGGCGCCGTGTGAGAGGCCACCAGTGAGAGGCGTCATCCGCGTCGTTGTCCTCGTCGGCGTCGCTGCCTTTGTCGTCTGGGTCTACGCCCGGGGCGCGTCAAAGACGACGCCGGCGAACCCGCCCCTGCTGGGGGCGCCAACCGCGGGGGCGCCGACCGCGGGGTCTCCGCGCGCGGCTCCCGCGGGTCCGGCGGCGTCAGAGACGACGGCGACCACGCCCTGAGCGGTGCGGCCAGACGACGCGCTCAGACGGCCCGCTCAGAGGGCGCGGAAGACCATGGCCGGCCGCTTGGCCGTCACCCGCTTGCCCTCGGCGCGCTCCACCTTGCCCTCGTCGAGGAGGCGGTCGAAGCGCTTGCGAAAGGGGCCGGCGCCGAAACGCTGTTGCAGAAGCACTTCATGAACCTCTTGCAGCTCCCGGATGGTGAACACCTTGGGCACGAGGTGGAACGCCTGGGGTTCGCCGCGCTGCACGGCGCCCTTCAGGTGCAGCAGCGCCGCGCGCAGGATCGCGTCGTGATCGAACGCCAGCCCCCGCTCTGCTTCACGCTCACTTCGGTCGCCCAGGACGGCGTCGACGTCGACGAACGCGGCGGCGGCGGCGTCGGTGCCGCCTTTGACGAAGCCCGCCAGCTCGGGCCGCACGAGGGCGAAAAAGGCGACGGTGATGGTGCGGCCGCGGGGATCGCGGGCGGGTGTTCCAAAGACGGCGAGCTGCTCGACGAGCAGGCTGTCGTCGGGCAGCCCGGTCTCTTCGCGCAGCTCGCGGGCGGCGGCTTCATCGAGGGATTCGCCGCCGACGTCGCCGGCGCCGACGTGGACGAAGCCGCCGGGCAAGGCCCAGCAGCCGAGAAACGGCTCGCCGCCCCGCTCGATGAGCAGCACCTGCAGCCGACCCCCGCGGATCGTCAGCACGACGACGTCGACGGTGACCGAGGGGCGGGGGATCGCTTCGAGGTCCACGTCAGTGCCGAATTTCAGTGGTGGTGGCCGCCGGGGCCGTGGACGTGGCCGTGGGTCATCTCGTCCTTCGTGGCCGCGCGGACCTCGGCGACGGTGATCTCGAAGGTCAGCGTCTTGCCGGCGAGCTCGTGGTTGAAGTCGAGCGTGTAGGTCTTGGCGTCCATCGCGGTGATGCGGGCGTCCATCTCGTTGCCGTCGGGGGCGGTGGCGGTGACGTGGTCGCCGACCGAGTAGCTGCCCTGCGGAAACTTGTTCTTGGGCACCTGGTGCATGCGGGCGTCTTCGCGCACGCCGTAGCCCTCTTCGGGGGAGACGACGACGGTCTTCTTCTCGCCGACCTTCAAGCCGTCGAGGGCCTTTTCGAGGCCGGGGATGATGTTGCTCGCACCGTGCAGGTACCAGAGCGGCTGGCCCTTTTCGGAAGCGTCGACGACGAAGCCGCCGTCGATGGTGAGCTTGTAGTCGATGGCGACCGCGGCCTTTTTGCCGATTTGCATCTGCGCTCCCGGGAAGAAAGTCGGGCCGTCGTAGGAGCCGACGGCAGCGGCGTCAACGTCTGTGACCGGTGCCGCCGACGGCCCATCGAAATGGGTACAACGGCGTCATGGTCGCAGCCGTCGCTTCTCTCTCGCGCCTCGATGTGGTCCGCCAACGCCTGCAGGAGGCCGGCGTCGACGTCCTCGTGGTGCGCTCCACCGATCGGTTCTTGAACGAGTACGTGCCCGACAACGAGAGCACGCGGCAGTGGCTGACCGGCTTCACAGGCTCCATGGGCGACGCCGTGTTGACCGCCGATGCGCTGCACCTCGTCGTCGACGGCCGCTACACGCTGCAGGCCGCCCGCGAGGTGCCGGGCGCGCTGGTGACGACGGCGACCACCGGCCAATCCATCGAGCTGGCCTGGCTTGAGCTGCTGGCCCGCATCGCCGCTGGCAAGCGCGTCGGCATCGAGAGCGATCGCGTGTCGTTGTCGCTGTGGAAGACCGTCGAAGCCAAATCAGCTGCCTCGGGCAAAGCCGGCGCCGGCTTCACCGTGGTGCCGCTGCCGTCGTCGCCGGTGGAAGACGCGCGCGGCCCGCTGCCGTCGTTGTCGTCGTCGTCATCGTTCTGGCCCATCGATCCCAAGCTGTCGGGCCGCACCGTGCAGGAGCGCATCGAGCTCGGGCGACCGCTGCTCGAGCAGCACAAGCTCGACGCGGTCTTGATCACCGCCCTCGACGAGCTGGCCTGGCTGACCAACCTGCGCGGTGATCACTTCGCCTACCAGGCCACGTTCCGCGCCCAGGGCGTCGTCACCCGCGACCGCGTCGTCGTCGCCGCCGACGTCGCCACGCTCAAGCCCGGTCGCCCGGTCGAGGACGCCGTCTCGTTCGTCGCCGAGCGCGCGCTGTTCGACGCCCTGCCCGCAGGATCGCGCGTCGGCGTCGACCCCAGCACCGCGCCCTATGCGATGTGCCTGGCCCTGGCCGCGCGCGGCTGCGTGCTCGTCGAGGTGCAGAGCCCGTGGGCGCTGCTGCGCACCAAAAAGACCCCGGCCGAGCTCGAGCACATGACGGCGGCGTTCAAAAAGGCCGACGCCGTCGTCGACGACGTGCAGCGCTGGCTGGCGAAGCAGCTGGGGCACAACAAGGTCGTCACCGAAGCCGACGTCGCCGACAAGACCGCCGAGCTGTTTCATAAATCGGGCGCGTTCGGGCTGTCTTTCAAGGTGATCGCCGCGGTCGGAAAGAGCGGCGCCATCATCCACTATTCAACGCCCGACAAGAGCCGGCGCATCAAGAAGGGCGAGCTGTTCCTCCTCGACACCGGTGCCTACTACGACGGCGGCCTGGCAACGGATTTGACCCGCACTTTCCTGACTGGCCCCTCGACGGTGAAAGCCACGAAAGAGCAGAAACGACTGTATACCTTGGTGCTCAAGGCCGCCATCGCCGGCATGAGCGCGCGCTTCCCGGTCGGCACCTCGGGCGAGGCCATCGACGCCATCGTGCGGGCGCCCTTGTGGCAGCACGGCCTCGACTACGGCCACGGCACCGGCCACGGCGTCGGCGTCAACGTGCACGAGGCGCCGCCGTCGATCCGCATCGGCTCGCGCATCCCGGTCGAGCCCGGGCAGGTCTTCAGCATCGAGCCCGGCGTGTACCTGCCCGACTGGGGCGGGGTGCGCATCGAGAACCTGTGCACCGTCGTCGACGATCCGGTGACGCCGCCGTCGGGCGTGCCGCGCAAATTCCTGCGGGTGCAGCCGCTGACCTTTTCGCCCCTCGACCGCCGCTTGATCGATCGCAAGCTGCTCACCGATCACGAGAAGCGCTTCCTCGTCTGGTTCGCCCGCGGCAAGTCGAAGGTCCTGCCGCCGACGGCCTGATCGCTGACCGGTCCGACGACGAAGAAGGCAGACGACGTCAGCGCAGGCAGACGGCGCGGTCGCCACCGAAGCGGCGGCGGAAGTCGACGTAGATGTGGCAGGAGTCGGACTTCGTCGTCGACGTCAGCGCCTTTTCTTCATCAAGGGTCTTGAAGGCCGCATCGAGCTTGCCGCGCAGCGGGCCCGAAGACGTGGCCGAGCCGAAGCTCAGGTACTCGTCGGCGAAGCGGCGGACGTCGACATCGCTGAGATCGGCGGCGCCGTCGATGGCGCGCAGCCGCGCCGCGACCTTGGAGACGGCGTCGCCGGCGAGCTGCTTGCTCTGGCGGCACACGCGCTCGCACTCGGGGTAGTCGTCGTCGTGGCTCCACTTCTCGGAGTGACCGTCGATGGTCGACACCAGGCGGTTGTAGGTCTTGCCGTCTTTGCCGCCTCCTTCGCTGGCCGAGTGCAACGACGACAGCACGTAGCTCGGCACGCCGTGGGCCCACATGCCCCGGCCATTGTTCACCGCGCTGCGCTGGGCCTCGACGAGCTCGCGGTCGCCGGGCTCTTTGTCGACGGTCATCACCATGGCGAGGCCATTCTCGATGTGGGATTTCGCCAGATCCTTGCAGAACATCAGCAATCGTCCGTAGCCATCTTTTTTGCCGTCGGTCTCGCAGTGCCACACGCCGTGCTGGGCATGCTTCGTCGCCAGCTTGGCGATGACCCACATTTCTTTTTCGGTCCACGTGCCCCATGAATGCACCGGACCGAACGATTCCAGTGTGTTGTAGCCCGAGAGACGCGACTGCGATCCCTTGTATGGGCCGGCCATGGGGCGGAACGAGTCGCCGTCGTTGAAGAACACCGGCGTGGGCCGCCCGTTGATGAAGACCTTGGTCAAGGTGTCGGCGCGCGCAGCACCCGACGACAAGCCGACGAACAAGGAGACGACGACAAAGACGACGACGCTGCGGCTC
>JBKJNL010000779.1:0-5952 GCA_046593615.1 Myxococcota bacterium
TTTGGCGTCGTCGTCGGCGCCAAAGCCCGCCCCACGCTGCTCGTCATCGGCGGCATCCACGCCGGCGAGATCGACGGCAAGGACGCCGCGTTCGTGATCATGTCCGAGCTGTTGAACGGCAAGCTGCCCGGCGTGCTCGACGTCGCCACCGTCGTCTTGGTCCCCGTCTACAACGTCGACGGCCACGAGCGCTTCGCAAAGAACCACCGCCCGAACCAACGTGGTCCCGAAGAGATGGGGTGGCGCGTGACGTCGCAGAACCTCAACCTGAACCGCGATTGGAGCAAGGCCGCCGCCCCCGAGACGCGGGCCCTGCTCGGGCTCATCGAGAAGATCGATCCCGTCGTCGTCGTCGACCTGCACGTCACCGACGGCGCCCAGTTCCAGCACGACATCTCGGTGATCGTCGAGCCGCAAAATGACGACGGCTCAGACACAGCGCTGATCGCGCCGGCGCGGGCGTTGTCGTCGTCGTTGCAGTCGGCGCTGGCAAAGGCCGGTCACCTGCCGCTCGACTTCTATCCGTCGTTCGAGGCCGACGACGACCCGAACTCGGGCATCGCCGTCGGCGTCACGCCGGCGCGACTCACGCACGGCTACGCCGCCCGCCGCGGCCGCCTCGGCGTGCTGGTCGAGACGCACTCGTGGCGCACGTACCAAGAGCGCGTCATGGCCACCGTCGACCTGCTGCGGGCCACGCTCAACCTGGCAAAGACCGCAGCACCGTCGTGGAAAAAGGCCGCCGTCGACGTCGACGAAGCCCGCCGCCAGCTGCCCGGCAAGGCCGTCACCATCGCCTGGGAGACCGACCTCGCGCACAAGACGACCTTTGACTTCCAGGGCTACGCGTACACGCGCGAGCCGTCGGCCATCAGCGGTGGCCTGTGGACCCGCTACGACGAAAAAACGAAGCAGGTCTGGCCGATCCCCTTCTGGGGCCGCGTCAAGGCGACGACGACGACGACGGCGCCGGCCGCCTATGCGGTGTTGCCGGGCTTCGCCGCCGTGGTCTCCGAGCGGCTGCGCGCCCACGGCATCGACTTCACGACCCTCGCCGAACCCAGGAAGATCGACGGCGCCGAGGTCTTTCGCGCCAGCGAGGTCTCCTTTGGCGCGAAGCCCTACGAAGGCCAGATGACGGCAAAGGCCAAGGGCGCCTGGGAGAAGACGACGAACCAGACGCTGCCGTCCCAGACGTTGCCGAAGGGCTCACTGCTGGTGCCCGTGGGCCAGCCGCGCGGCCGCCTCGTCGTCGAGCTCTTCGAGCCCGGCGCCCCCGAGGCCCTCGTCGGCTGGGGATTCTTCAACGCCGTGTTCGAACAAAAGGAATACATGGAGGGCTACGTCGCCGAAGCCGAAGCCCGCGCGATGCTGGCCAAGGACCCGAAGCTCAAGGCCGAGTTCGACGCCCGTGTCGCCGCCGACCCCGCGTTCGCCAAAGACAAAGACGCCCGCCTCGACTTCTTCTACCGGCGTCACCCGGCCTGGGACGCGAGGAAGGACCTGCTGCCGGTGCTGCGGTTGACGTCACTGCCTGCGGTGCTGCCTGCGGTGCCGCCGCTGGCCTCGCCAGCCTCGTCAGCCTCGGGCGGCACGGGCGCCACGGTGCCGGCGCGCTGATCGCTCATCGAGCGCGCAGGCGTTCCCTCAGTCCATCGGGCTGGCCGAGGCCCGCAGGGTGTGGTCGACGATCTCGACGGGCACGCCGAGCGCGAGCGCGGTCTTTTCCATCTCGACGCGCTCGGAGTCGGTGACGACGCCGTCGGCGGCGGCGACGATGGTCAGGTGCTGCACCAGCTGGATGCGGCGCACCAGGCTCGAGTCCTTGACCGCCTTTGCGAGCTTGTCGGCGAGCTCTTTTTGGGCCTCGTCGAGCGTGGGCGTGGTCCACAGGGCGTTGTGGCGGACGTCGTCGCCCAGCAGGGCCACCACGGCCTTTTGCTCGCGCGGATCGATGCTGCCGTCGGCCCAGGCCACGACGAGGGCCGCGAGGAACAAGGTGCGGCGCAGCTGCTCGGGCTCGTCGCCTTTTTCTTCGAGGTAGCTCGGCTGCATCAGCTCGAGGTCGCGCTCGACCAGGGCTTCGGCGTCGTCGAGCGACATCATGGCCCCGCGGCCGGTGCCGCCCTGGATGCGCTCCCAGGCGTCGCTGCGGGCAAAGGCGGCCAGGGCCCGCAGGCGCAGCGGCGCGTAGGGGTGCGTCGAGAAGCAGTCGAGGGTGTCGTCGTCGTCGCGGGGCTTCTGCCGGGCGGCCGGGCTCGAGGCCAGGCTGTCGACCTGCGAGATGTAGCTGGTGACGTCGAGGCCGGCGTCGACGTTGCCGAGGCCCGAGCTCAGCTTCAAGAACGACGTCGCCGCCACCTCGAGCGAGCCGCCGCAGGCGAGGCCGGCGCGGTCGGCCGAGATCTCCGCCGAGCGGCACCACAGGTAGAGCTCGATGGCCTTGCCCCGCGACACAATCTGGCCGGCCATGTCTTCCATCATCGCCACCGAGGGCATCGGCAGCGAGGTGTGGTCGAACAGCATGTGCCCGAGCTCGTGGCCGATGACGAAGCGCAGCTCGGCCGGCGAGAACTTCTCGACCAACGACGACGTCACGCCCAGGGCCCACGGTCCCGCCGGGCTCTTCATGACAAAGGCACCGTATTCGGCGTCGGGCTTGATGTAGAGCTCCAGTGGATCCTGGACGCCCAATATCTCGCGACATTGTTGCAGGGTGTCTGACAGCGCAGGAACCATCGAGCGCTTGACCCGCAGGGCGCCGGCCAGCAGACGACGGCGGCCGTAGAACCCGTAGCCGCTGGTGTGCTCGTCGACCTTGCGCTGGGCGAGCTTGACGCCGCTGTCGGTCATCAAGCTGTCGCGCAGCACGCGATCGCGGCGACACTGGACGAGATCATTGTCGAGCACCATGAAAACCACCTGATGATTGTTCTGCGGGTTCGAAACAGTCGCCGGATTGTGAATGGCGCGCGCCGCGCATCAGGCCGACGAGTCGTCAGACCGCGTACTTGATGGCCATGACCTCGATGCAGTCCTGGGCGAACTTGTCGTCGATGCCGAGCAGGCGCTGGTAGGTCTCGAGCAGCGCGTCTTCGGCTTCGTCGACGTCGCCCGACGACATCGCGAGGTCGACGGCCATCGTGTAGAGCTTCTTTTTCAAGACCGGCGTCGACAGCTCACCGACGGCTTTGACCGACTCCTTCAGGCCGCCGCTGCGGGCGACGATCTTCTGACCCTGGCTGATGAGGTCGTCGATGTCTTTGTCTTTGAATTCAGGCAGGGTATCGAGGAATCCTTGTACGGTCGACATCTCGCTCTGCTCGATCGAGCCGTCGACGCCGGCCATGAGCAGCAAGCCGTGGATGAGCAGAACGTCGTCGGTGGGCTTCTTGGTGGGCTTCGAGCCCATGACGCGAGAGAGCAGACCCATGATTGCACCCGTTGCTTGAGAATCAGAAGAATCAGACGAATAAAAAGAAGCCGACGACAACAGTCTTTTCTGTCTTCGTCGGCGGCACCGGCGCGGCGCGGTCGCCCGCCGCGGGCTCAGGCGGCGCGGGTCAGATCGTGTACTTCGTCTGCAGGACCTCGATGACCTTGCCGGCGAAGTCGTCGTCGATGCCGAGCAGGCGCTGCATGGTCTCGAGCAGCTTGTCTTCGGCTTCGTCGATGTCGCCCGAGGCCATGGCGATGTCGGCGGCGAGCACGAAGCACTTCTTTTTCACCGCCGGCGACTGGATGTCGCCGAGGGCCTTGATGCTGTCTTTCAGGCCGCCGTGCTTGGCCACGAGGCGGTTCGCCTGGCCGAGCAGCTCGTCGAAGCTCTTGTCCTTGAACTCGGGGAGCGTGTCGTAGAAGCCCTGCACGGTGCTCAGCTCACTCTGCTCGATGCTGCCGTCGGCACCGGCCATGAGCAGCATGCCGTGCAACAGCAAGACGTCGTCGGTGGCCTTTTTCGCAGGCGTGGAGCCCATCAAACGGGAGAGCAGACCCATGGTGTTCCTCGTGTTTTTCGGGGGAGTGACGGCGTCATCGGGCGACGCGTTGGTGGCGCAGACTTGCTGGTCGCGGGACGCGCGGACCGTAGGGCGGGTGGCGAGATCGGAGCAACCAACGGGGCGGGGGCGCGGAGCGACAGGTCGTGCTCCGCCCGCAGGCGCCCTGGCGACTCAGCTTCGAGCGAGGCCGTGGAACCGGCCGGCCGGCAGGGGCAGGTCGAGCATCGTGCGCAGGCCGGGTGCGGCCCGCCGCACGGCGGCGATGGCGTTGACGGCGATGGCCCGGGTGGCGACGTCGCCGTGCACGCCGGTGGTCACGAGGCGCAGGGGCGGGTCACCGTCGACGACGATCTCGTCGCGCGGCGACGGGTGGCCGGCCCAGGCCTCGAAGCGCAGCTCGAGGCGCGCGCCGACGCCGCCTGACGGCATGCCCTCGTGCGTGCCCCCCTGCGTGCCCCCCTGCATGACGGTGCAGGACTGCTCGACGCCCAGCACGCGGCCGCTCACCGGATCAATCACCGGCGCGTGGCGCTCGGCGAGACCGACGGCGGTGACGTCGAGGCCGAGGGCGTGGCCGAGCAGCGCGGCGCTCTCGCTCAAGCCGCGGTGCAAGAAGCCGCCAAGGGCGACCCGGGCGTGGAATTCGTCGACGGAGAGGCCGACGCCGACCTTGTTCTGGAAGGGCAGCCGGCGGGTGGCGGCGTCCTGGGCCCGCACCACGGTGATCTTGTCGATGCGCGTGCAGATCGAGCTCAGCAGCGCCGGCAAGGCATCCATGAGGAAGCCGGGGTTGACGCCGGTGCCGACGATGGCCCGGCCCGCGACCCGGGCTTCTTCGTCGACGACGGCGGCGAGGGCGGCGTGGTGCAGGTGCGGCCAGACGAGCTCTTCGCACGTCGACACCACGTGCAACCCGTGGGCGAGACAAGCCCGCAGCGTCGGCACGAGGCCGACAAACGACGACGTGGTGCAGACGACGGCGACGTCGGCCTGGCCGGCCGCCGGCAACGCGGCGGAGACGACGACGTCGGTGGCGCCGGCCCTGCCAGCGGTGATGGTGACGCCGTGGCGGGCGGGGTCGACGTCGACGACGGCCACCAGGGTCAGGTCGGGACGGCGGGCGATCTCGTGAGCGACGGCGACGCCGATGGGGCCGGCGCCGACGACGACGACGCGGGCTGCGGGTCCGGGCTGGGTGCCGACAGAAGTGTGCGTCATCGATCCTCGCAGCGGCCACGGCGGCGCCGGCGGGATGCTGCCCGAGGCCCGCCGCGTTCGCCGGGAAACGGGAATTTGTCTCTCGTCGCCGCAGCGGGCTAAACGGATGCTCCTTTGACGGTTCCCGACGCGCCGCCGCGACGAGAACGCCCGATTTGCGCGCGTCTTTGCGCGATTGTTCCTGGCCGATTTGTGGAGACGGAATGCACACGATCCTCGTCGCCGACGACAGCGTGACCATCCAGCGGGCCGTGGAGATCGTCTTCGACAAAGAGCCCTTCACCGTCATCAAGGCCAGCAGCGGCACCGAGGCCCTGGCCCGCGCGAAGTCGGCGCAGCCCCACGTCGTCCTCGTCGACCACACGATGCCCGACACCAACGGCTACGACCTCGCGGCGGCGCTCAAGGCCGACCCGTCGACGCAGCAGATTCCGGTGTTGTTCTTCTCGGCGACCGCCAACCCCTTCGACGAGGCCCGCGGTCAGGCGGCCGGCGTCGTCGGCTTTGTCCAGAAGCCCTTCGACTGCCAGACGCTGCTCGATCGCGTGCGCGGCATCCTCGGCGTCGCGGCCACGGCACCCGGCACCTTTGTCTCGTCGACGCCATCGCCCTCGTCGTCGTCGTCGCTGCCGCGTCCGCCCTCGATGGGCACCCTGGCCTCGCTCGGCGGACTGCCGCGCCCGCCGTCCATCGGTGGCGTGACCCTGCCGCGCCCCGGCCCCTCGGGGCTCGC
>JBKJNL010000798.1:0-10360 GCA_046593615.1 Myxococcota bacterium
CCTGGATGACCGGGGCCTGCCAGAGCTGGCAGCAAGCGCGCGGCCCCGCTGGACGCGCCGGGCGCCTCGACGCCGCCCCGTCCGCCGGCGGCGCCCAAGGTCCAGCCCGTTCCCGTCGACGACCAGAAGACGGCCATGCCCGCGCTGCCGAACTCCCCACCGCGGCCCAGGGTGCAGGCCGCGATAAAGGCCGGCGGCGGCGCCCGCTCGCTCGACGATCGCTCGTCGATGTCGTCGTCGCGGCCCCGTCGTGCTGATGAGCCCGTGGGCTTCGAGGCGCTCGAGACCGCCCACCACGACGAACAGAAACACGATTCCAACGCCACCCGTGTCGAAGAGAACCCGTTGCAGCGGCCGGCGCCGCGGCCTGCGTCGTCGTCGTCGTCGTCGTCGTCGTCGCGACCGCGCCTCGTCGATCCGCCGAAGCCGCCGGCACCCCCGCCGCCTGTTGCCGCGCCGCGTCCTGTGCCGTCGCCGCCGCCGGCGATCGCCAGGCCGCCGTCGCCCCCGCCGTCGTTGGCAGCGCCGTCGTTGGCAGCGCCGTCGTCGATGCCGTCGCTGGTGCCGACTTCGTCAACGTCGTCGGGGGACCTGCGGGCCACGCTGCGCGACGTCGTCGAGCTCGGCAAGCCCGGCATCACCCGCATGGCGGTCATCGTCGCCGCCGGCACGTTCTTGCTGGCCGCTCCCGTGGTCGACGCCGCCACCTTGTGGCGCGGCCTGCTCGGACTGTGTGGCATCGGCCTCATCGTCATGGGCGCCGGCGCGCTCAACATGCTGCTCGAGCGCGACGTCGACCAGCGCATGGCCCGCACCCGCGATCGTCCGCTGGCCGCCGGGCGCATGTCGCCGTGGCTGGCCTTTGTCGTCGGCGCCGGCTGGTGCCTGACGTCGATCCCGCTGTTGTGGGTCGGCGGGCCGCCGGGAGCGCAAGGGCTGACCGTCGGGCTCGGCGTGTTCTCGTTGTTTCTCTACGTGCTCGTCTACACGCCCATGAAGCAGCGCAGCCCGTGGTCGCTCGTCGTCGGCGCCATCCCCGGCGCGATGCCCGCGCTCATGGGCGGCACCCTGGCCAGCGGCCGCGTCGACGTCACCGGCGTCGCCCTGTTCGCCGTCGTCGCCCTCTGGCAGCTGCCGCACTTCCTGGCGATCTCGATCTTCCGCGAGAGCGAGTACGTCGCCGCCGGCCACAAGGTGTTCCCGACCAGCCTCGGCATCGACACGACAAAGGCCTTGATCATCGCGACCACAGCACCGCTGTGCGGCCTCGGCGTCGCCTTGTGGCCGCTGGGCCTTGGCGGACCGGTCTTTGCCCTCGTCGCCGTCACCATCGGCGTCTGGTTCACGTTCACCGCCGCCAGCGGCTTCTTTCGCAAGAGCGCGGGCCTGCACAGCGCGCGCGCCGCCGACGACGTCTGGGCCCGCAAGGTCTTCATCGGCAGCCTCGTGTGGCAGACCGTGCTGTTCGGCGCCCTCGCCGTCGATCGGGTGATTGCTGCGATTGCCCCGTGAATGGGCCCGTGAATGGGACGGTGATTCAATGTCTCCTGAAAGCGTGTCCGACGACGAGCCCGTGACCAGGGTTCCGTTCTACAAGAACCCCTTCATCATCGCCTTTTTCTTCGGCGCGGCCATGCTGACGTTGTTGCCGGTGCTGCAGAGCCTGGTGATGCGCGCGCCGCCACCGGTGGCTTCGCTCGGCGACTGGAACCTCGTCGATCACGACGGACAGCCGATCTCCGACGATTCGCTGCGCGGACAGGTCTGGGTCGCCTCGTTCTTCTTTTCGCGCTGCCCGAGCGTGTGCCCGCAGCAGCAGGCCGACTTCAAGAACATTCTTTCCCATGTCGAAGATCTGAAATCAGATGACAAGAAACCGATCAAGCTGGTGAGCTTCTCGGTCGACCCCGAGTTCGACACGCCGGCGGTGTTGAAGGCCTATGCCGACCAGCGCGGCGTTGCGTCGGATCGCTGGAGCTTCGTCACCGGCGACGCCGCGGCGCTGACCGACCTGCTGGTGAAGCGGATGATGGTGCACGTCGGCGAGCGCACGGCGCTGCCGGGGCAGCCCGACCTGTTCGACATCAGCCACGTCGCCCGCTTCGTGCTCATCGACCAGAACGGCGACGTGCGCGGCTACTGGGGCACCGACGAGCTGGCGCGCGGCAACCTGGTGAACGCGGCGCGGCTGTTGTGGAAGCGCGGCCCGCAGCCCTGACGCCCTGCTCTTTGCGACTGCGAATCGCTGCTCGACGTCTCCGCCGATCGTCCTCGGGCATCGGGCGGATGAAGAGCCGACTCCCCAGCTGTCGTCGACAAACCGGGGTCTGCGCTCGCCACTCTTGACGATCGCGGTCGGTGTGCCCGCGGCCGGATGTCAGGCGCAGGTGTGGCGCACTTCTTCCTACAGGTCGGGCGCGAGCGTGGCCGTTGGGGTCTGCGCTCCCCGATCGTTGTGATTCGCTGAGGCGCGCATGAGACCGACCCTGCTGGCCCTGACCCTCGCCGCCCCCGCACTCGGGTTGGCCCTCGGCCTGGGCTGCGTCGACGAGCCTGGCGACGACGGAGACGCCGATGCCGATGGCGCGGTCGGCGCGGTCGACGTTGATGCCCCGCTTTTGCCCGACACGCCGCGCGCGTCCGGCGACCCGGCGGCCTGCGATCCGGGCCGCCACGCGCTGCACCGCCTGAACCGCACCGAATACGACCGCACCGTGAAAGACCTCCTCGGCGTCGCCAGCACGCCGGTGGCCGGCTTCCCCGCCGACGACGTCGCCGCCGGCTTCGACAACAACGCCGACGTCTTGTCGACGTCGCCGCTGCTGGTGGAGAAGCTCGACGCCGCCGCCCAGGAGATCGCCCTGGCGCTGTTTCCCGACGTCACCGGCGCCGCCGAGATCCAGACGCTGCAGGCCGAAGATGTCGGCGGCGCCGTCGGTGTCGCCACCGGCGAATTCTGGAACCTCTTTGCCGCCGGCGACGTCACGGCGTCGGTGACGACGACGGTGGCCGGCCGCTACGCGGTGCGGGTGCGGGCCGACCAGCAGGCCGCCGGCCCCGACGCGGCCCGCATGACCATCCGCGTCGACGACGTCGACCTGGTCACCGTCGACGTCGACGGCCTCGACACCTACGCCGTCGAGACCGAGCTGTCGGCCGGCGAGCACCGGGTCACCGCCCGCTTCGACAACGACTTCTACAACCCCGACGCCGGCGAAGACCGCAACCTGCTGGTTGACTTCGTCGAGGTCGAAGGACCCCTCGGCGTCGTCGGCTCCAGCGCCGGCCACGACCGCTTCGTCTTCTGCGCTCCTGCCGACCAGGTGCCCGGTGGCGACGTCGACGGCTGCGCCCGAGCGACCTTGCAGCCGATCCTGGCGCGCGCCTTTCGCCGGCCCGTCGACGACGCCGAGGTCACGCCCTACGTCGGCCTCGTGAGCCTGGCGGTCACGCACGGCGACGCGTTCGACGCCGGCCTGCGCCTGGCCACCGAAGCCTTGCTGCTGTCGCCGGCCTTTTACTTCCGCGCCGAATTCGACGTCGACGGCAGCGGCGCCGCCATCGACGGCGCCCACCGCGTCTCGACGTATGAGCTGGCGGCGCGGCTGTCGTACTTCTTGTGGGCGACCTTGCCCGACGAGGCGCTGTTCGCCCGCGCCGCCGACGGCAGCCTGGCCAACAAGAGCGTGCTGAAGCTCGAGGTCGAACGCATGCTGCGCGACCCCCGGGCCCAGGGTGGCGTCGTCGACGCCCTCGCCGGCCAGTGGCTCAACACCCGCGGCCTCGACAACGTCTCGCCCGATCCCGAGCGCTACCCGCTGCCCGACGACATCAAGAGCGCGCTGAAGCGCGAGACCCTGCTCGTCGTGCAGGAGCTGCTCAAGAGCGATCGCTCGGCGAAAGATCTGCTCGATGTCGACTTCACCTTTGTGAACGCGCCGCTGGCGGCGTTCTACGGGCTGCCCTTCGATCCCGTGCTCGCCGCCGACGGCGACGACGACGACGACGGCTTCATCCGCGTCTCGCTCGCCGGCACCAACCGCGCCGGTGTCTTGACGCACGGCGCGTTCCTGGCCGCCAACAGCTACCCGTTTCGCACGAGCCCCGTGAAGCGTGGCCGCTGGGTCGTCGATCAGCTGCTGTGTCTGCCGCCCGGCGAGATCCCCGCCGACGTGCCGCCCCTCGACGAGAACCCCGCCTCGGGCTCGGTGCGCGAGCGCATGGAGCAGCACAGAAGCGATCCCTCGTGTGCGGCCTGCCACGTGATGATGGACCCCATCGGCTTCGGCCTCGAGAGCTTCGACCCCATCGGCCGCTCGCGCACAGTCGACGTCGACGGCTACGTCATCGACGACGACGACCTGTTCTTCGACACCGCGTTCACGAACCCGGCGGGGCTGGCCGGCGCGCTGAAGAACGAGTCGAGCCTCGCGCCGTGCATGGTCGAGAAGCTCGGCAGCTACACCCTCGGTCGCGGCCTCGACCAGTACGCCGGCGGCGACGCCTGCACCGTCGACGACATCGTCGCCCGCGCCGATGCCCGCGGCTTCAGCCTGAGCGACATCTTGCAGGCCACCGTCGAGAGCGACGCCTTTCAGATGCGCCAGGCCGCCGACTCCTCTGACGACCCCTCTGACGACGGCACGGAGCCCTGACATGTTGATCAAGACCGACCGACCCACCTGGGCTCTCTCGCGCCGCAGCTTCTTGCGCGGCGGCCTCGGCACGGCGCTGGCCCTGCCCTTCCTCGACGCCATGAGCTGGAGCGCGCAGGCCCAGGGTGTCGCGGCGCCGCGACGTTTCCTGGCCTTCTATGTGCTCAACGGCATGCACATGCCGGAGTTCCTCCCCGGTGGCGAAGGCGCGCTCGGGGCGCTGCCGTCGATCCTCGCGCCCCTCGAGAGCGTCAAGCAGCACGTCACCGTCGTCAGCGGCCTCGAGAACCGCGCGGCGTTCGGGGGCGAAGACGGCGCCGGCGACCACGCCCGCGGCACCGGCACGTTCCTCACCTGCCAACGATTGCTGAAGAGCGACGTCGACATCAGAAACGGCGTCAGCGTCGACCAGGTCATGGCCCGCCACCTGCGCGACAACGACTACGCCGGCTTGTCGTCGTTGGAGCTCGGCTGCGAAGGCGGCGGCTCCACCGGCAACTGCGACTCCGGCTACTCCTGCGCCTACTCCGTCAACGTCTCCTGGGCCGGCGCGAGCCAGCCGCTGCCCAAAGAGACCAACCCGCGCGCGGTCTTTGATCGGCTGTTCGCCGGGGCCGAGCCCGCGTCGTCGGCGGCCGCGCGCGAGAAGCGCAAGCTGTACCGCCAGAGCGTGCTCGACGTCGTGAAAGGCGACGCGGCCCGCCTGCACGAAAAGCTCGGACAAAACGATCGCATCAAGCTCGACGCCCACATGACCGGCGTGCGCGAGCTCGAGCGGCAGCTCGAAGACGAAGCGCAGGTCAACGCTTGCGTGGCGGGCGAGCGGCCCGCGGGCATCCCCCAGGGCGACCCCACCGCCTACGTGCGCTCGATGCTCGACCTCGTCGTCAACGCCTTTGCCTGCGACCGCACGCGGGTGGCGACGTTCATGCTCGGCAACGGTGGCTCGGGCCGCAACTACAGCTTTCTCGGCGTCAATGGCGCGCACCACGAGATCAGCCACCACCAGAGTGATCCGGCCAAGCAGGCGCTGCTCACGCAGATCAACCGCTGGGAGGTCGAGCAGCTCGCCTACGTCGTCGGCAAGCTGGCCGCGACCGACGACGGCAACGGCCAGAAGGTCATCGACAACACCACGGTGGTCCTCGGCTCGGAGATCGAAGACGGCAACTCGCACGCGCACAGCAACCTGCCGGTGTTGGTCGCGGGGCACGGCGGCGGTGCCATTGCCGGCGGCCGGCACGTGCGGGCCCCCGGCCGCCCGATCGCCGACCTGTTCTTGACCGCGCTCGGCACCATGAACGTGCCCACGACGTCGTTCGCCGACTCGAGCGGCGCCCTCGCGCTCGGCTGAGCACCGGCTGAGCACCAGTGGGCGAGACCATGGCGAGGTCCGCGCACCCCTGACTACAGCGCGCGGATCTTCGCGGCGCCGGCGCGACGGGCGGCGGCCGGGGGCTTTCGGCTAGCCTGCGGCATGCGTTTTGTCGTCGTCGCCTGCGCTTCCGTCGTTTCATTTTTTTCGCTCGCGTCGGTGGGCGCGCGGGCCCAGGCCGGGGTGGCCGACGCCTCGTGTGACGTCGACGGACTGCTGCGCAACAGCGTGCCTTCGTGCGCCAACAACGCCGCCGAGTGGCGCGAGGGCAACGCCAGCTTCACCTGCGCCGCCAACGGCATGATCATCACCGACGGCGGCGTCGCCCGGCAGACCGTGACCGGCCTCATCGTTGGCGTGCGCTACGACCTCGAGTTCACGCTCTCGAACCCCGCCAACACCAACGGCGCCGTCGACGTCGCCGTCACCAACGCCGACCTCGGCGTCGGCCAGAACCTCACGGCCTCGGGCACCAACGGCAGCGACGTCAACGACACCGGCCAGCGGATCATCAGCTTCATCGCCGCGGCCAGCAGCGTCGTCGTCAGCTTCAGCGAGGTCGACAACGGCGACCCCAACGCCGACGCCGATGTTCGTCTCGAGCAGCTCAAGCTCCGCTCCAGCGAGGGCGGCGACGCCGACGACGACCAGCTGCGCGATTCCCAGGAGCTCTGCCAGACCTTTACGAACCCGCGCAGCGCCGACACCGACGCCGACGGCCTGCGCGACAACGACGAGCTCAACGCCAACTACGGCGACCCGGTGTTGAAGCCGAGCCCGACCAATCCCGACAGCGACGGCGATGGCCTGTGCGACGGCAACCTCACGGTCGCCGGCCGCTGCGTCGCCGGCGAAGACACCAACAACAACGGCGTCAACATCACCGTCAACGAGAACAACGAGGCCCTCCCCGAGATCCCCCTCGAGACGAACCCGGTCGACGCCGACACCGACGACGACGGCGTCAACGACGGCGAAGAGCGCCGCGACACCACGAACCCCTTCGACGCCGACACCGACGACGACAACCGCACCGACCTGCAAGAGCGCCAGGACGAGACCGACCCCAAAGACAACGACAGCGACGACGACGAGCTGCCCGATGGCGCCGAGTTCGCCGAAGGCACCGATCCGAACGACCAGGACACCGACGACGACACCCTGCTCGACGGCGACGAGGTGCTCAGCGGCAGCAGCCCCCTGAGCGCCGACGTCGACCTCGACGGCTACGACGACGCCGAAGAGCGCCTGCACAACACCAACCCCAACCGCGCCGACACCGACAGCGACGGCCTCGACGACAAGGCCGAAGTCGAGGTCCACCTGACCAACGCGCGCGTCGCCGACAGCGACGTCGATGGCTTGAGCGACGGCGCCGAGGTCGAAGGCGGCACCGACCCCCTCGACGACGACACCGACAACGACGGCCTGCTCGACGGCAACGACCCCGCCCCCGGCAACGCCGACGACGACGGCGACGGCATCAGCAACGGCAACGAGCTGCGCCTGCAGACGAACCCACAGAACCCCGACAGCGACGCCGACACCCTCACCGACGCCGTCGAAGCCCTGCTCGACACCGACGGCGACGGCACCATCGACGCCCTCGAAGGCGACGACGACAACGACACGATCCTGACCCGCATCGAGCTGGCGGGCGGCGACGACGACGTCGACGGCGACAACCTCGCCAACCACCGCGACCTCGACAGCGACGGCGACGGCATCGACGACGAAGTCGAAGGCGACGGCGACGAAGACCGCGACGGCACGCCCAACTTCCTCGACACCGACGCCGATGGCGACGGCATCGACGACGACGTCGAAGGCACCGGCGACGAAAACGGCAACGGCAAGCCCGACTATCTCGACGGCGGCGCCGTGGTCGACTTCGACGGCGACGACGACGGCGTCACCGACGTGGTCGAGCTGCAGTTCGGCAGCGACCCCGACGACGCCGACAGCGACGACGACGGCGTCGGCGACGACGACGAATACCGCGACGGCGCGCCACGCGACACCGACCGCGACGACCTCGGCGATCCCCTCGACGTCGACGACGACAACGACGGCCTGCCGACCGCCGACGAAAAAGCCGCCAGCGACGCCAGCGGCACCGCCGACATCGACGCCGACGGCCTGCCCGCCTGGCGCGACACCGACAGTGACGACGACGGCGTTGGCGACGGTGACGACGACGGCCTCGGCGATGCCGACGCCGACGGCCGCCCCGATTTCCTCGACCGCGACAGCGACAGCCTGCCCGTCGTCGACGACCCGCCGCCGCCCGCCGAAGAGGGCGGCTGCTTCGGCGCCCAGACCCCGCCGGCGCCGCTTGTGGGCCTGCTGGTGCTGCTCGGCCTGGTCGGCGCGCGCCGCCGCTTGCGCGCCCCTGTTGCCGTGCGTGTGTCTGAGCGTCGTCGTCGTCAGCTGGGCCGTGGTGGGTTGTTCGTCCTCGCGCTGCTGGCCCTGGCCGCGCGCCCCGCGGGCGCCGTCGTCGGCACCCTCGACCCGACCTGCGCGTCGGCGACGGTCAACAGCGCCATGATCTGCGCACAGTCGAGTGTCTGGGGTCAGAGCTTCGTGTGCGCTGCTGACGCCGCCGAGCTGCAGCAGCGCGGCCAGCAGATCCGCCAGACCGTCAGCAACCTCATCGTCGGCCTGACCTACCAGCTGCGCTTCGATGGCAAGCGCACCGGCACCGTCGGCATCGTCACCGCCCGCGTGTTGAACGGCGCCACCGTCGTCATCACCACCGATCGCAATGTCGAGCCGGTGAACTCTCTCGAGCCGACCATCATCTTGACGTTCGTGGCCCCGGCGACGTCGTTGACCGTCGAGATCCTGAGCCCGGTCATCGATCCCACCGACCCCAGCGGACAGGGCGGCAACGGCATCGCCATCCTCGACAACATCGTCGTCACGCCGTCGCTCGATGGCCAGAGCGCCGACGCCGATGAGCTGTCGGACCGGCAGGAGCTCTGCGACACCTTGACCAACGCCCTGGTCGCCGACACCGACCGCGACGGCGTGCAAGACGACGAAGAGGCCAACTCCAACTACGAGGGCGACGAGACCGGCCCCCGCCGCACCAGCCCGCTGAACCCCGACACCGACAACGACGGCCTGTGCGACGGCGGCAACACCGTGGCCCTCGCCGGCAGCCCCGCCGGCGTCGTCGCCCGCGCCTGCATCCGCGGTGAAGACGAAAACAACAGCGGCACCCTCGACCGCGCCGTGCTCGAGTCGAACCCGACCCGCGCCGACACCGATGGCGACGCCCTCAACGACCGCATCGAGCAGCTCGGCAACAGCAACCCGCTGAGCCCCGACACCGACGGCGACGGCCTGTGCGATGGCGCCCTCTCGCTCATCGACCAGGGCTGCGTGTCGGGCGAAGACCTGAACGCCGACGGCGTGCGCCAGGCCACCGAGACCGACAACAAAGACAGCGACAGCGACGACGACACCCTCAGCGACGGCGAAGAGCGCGCCGCCAGCCGCAACACGAACCCGCTGGTGCAAGACACCGATCGCGACGGCGTGCGCGACGACGTCGAGGTCAACGCGCTGGGCGACAACCGCACCGTCGCCACCGACCCCGACACCGACAACGACGGCCTGTGCGACGGCAGCCTCGCCGTGGCCGGCGTGTGCGTGCGCGGCGAAGACCTCGACAACGACGGCGTGCAAGACCCCCTCGAGACCGACCCCGCCGACCCCGACGTCGACGGCGACGCCCTGAACGACGGCGGCGAGCAGACCGCCGGCACGAGCCCGTTCGATCCCGACAGCGACGACGACACCGTGCTCGACGGGCTCGAGGTCAGCCGTGGCACGCTGCCCTTGAACCCCGACTCTGACGGCGACCAGCTGCGCGACGACGCCGAAGCCGTCGCCCAATCCAACCCGCTCGTGGCCGACAGCGACGGCGACGGCCTGCTCGACGGCGCCGACGTCGCCGCGGGCGGCTCGCCCATCAGGGCCGACACCGACGGCGACACCCTCACCGATCCGCAGGAGGTCGCCGCCGGCACCCCGCTGAACAACGCCGACATCGACGGCGATCTGCTCACCGACCCCCGCGAGCTCACCGCCGGCAGCAACCCGCGCATCGCCGACAGCGACGGCGACGGACTCCTCGACGGCAACGAGGTCGACGTGCAGCGCACGAACCCGGTGCGCACCGACAGCGACCTCGACGGCGTCAGCGACACCATCGAGGTCGGCGACGACAACGCGCTGACCCTCGCCAACGACCCCGACAGCGACAACGACGGCCTGTGCGATGGCAACCTCTCGGTGGTCGCCGTGTGCGCCGCCGGCGAAG
>JBKJNL010000811.1:0-19333 GCA_046593615.1 Myxococcota bacterium
TTCGACGGCGCCGACAAAGCGGTGTCCGACGAGCAGCAGCGCCAGGCCCTCGCGCAAGACCCGTTCGCCGGCGCCGACCAGGCCGTGGCCAACGAGCAGCAGCGCCAGGCCCTCGCGCAAGACCCGTTCGCCGGCGCCGACCAGGCCGTCGCCAACGAGCAGCAGCGCCAGGCCACCGCGAACGCGGCAAAGACGAACGCGGCGACGACGCCGGCCAGATCCGAGTCGCCCGCGACTCCGGCACAGGCGCCGGCCAAGACCGAAGCGACGTCTCTGCAAAAGACCGTGGCGTCGAATCCCGCGATCAAGTCCAACCAGGACCTGGTCAACCACTATTACAAGAAGGGCGGCGGCACCTGGGAAGGCGCCTCCCGGCTCGCCAACGCCGACGGCACCTCGCTCAACAAGTTGATCCGCGACCGCCAGGGCAAGGCCGACGCCTCATCGCCGGCCACGCGCTCATCGACCGCGCCGTCGACGTCGACCACCCCGTCCTCGAGCACGTCGCGCACGTCCACCGAGCCCAGCCGCTCGTCGTCGACCCCGCCGTCGTCGACCCCGCCGTCGACCCCGCCGTCGACCCCGCCGTCCTCGAGCACGCGCCCGACGCGCCAGACCAGCGGCACCAACGCCGCCGACCGCGCCAACGCGCCGGCCAACACGCCCGCCGCCGGCGCGCCCGCCAACGGCACCGCCCGCACCGACAGCACGAGCCGCACCGGCCAGCGCAACCAGATGACGTCGGGGCAGATCACGATCAACGGCAACACCTACCGCTACAACTCCGGCGGCAGCGGCAACGGCAACCTGCCCCCCGGCCAGTACAACGTGACCCCGTTCAAGAACTCGACGAACCAGGCCGGCATGGTGCGCGACGGCGTCGGCTTCTCTTTCGCCATGTCTGACAAGCACGACAACCGCACGGGTCGCGACCGGTCGCTGCTGCGCATCCACCCCGATGGCGGCAACGCGGGCACCCTCGGCTGCATCGGCATCGTCGGTGACGCCGCCACCCAGCGTCGCTTTCGCGATGACATGAACGCCGAGATTCGCCGCAACGGCGGGCGCTACACGCTCAACGTGCAGGGCGGCGGCTGAGCACTCCTGTGAACCGTGACGACGACGAGGCCCGCTTGCGCGGGCTTTGTTCTTTGTGCCGGCACAAAGAAAAAAGCCCGCTCACGCGGGCCTTTCCTGGCGGGAGTCGGAGCGGGCGTTGGCGCGGGCATTCCCGAAGGGAATCAAGCCACGGTCACGCGCCCGAAACGGTCAGAAGCGCATGCCGTTCTTTGCGCGGAACTTGAACCAATCCCAGCCGAAGTAGGCGCCGGCCGCCAACACCGGGACGCCGATGAACGGCGTCAGCGCGACCGTGATGGCCACGCCTGCGACGCCGACGCCCATGGCGAGGACGCGCTTGTTCTTTTCGACTTGCTGCGTGCGTTTCATCAAAGTGCCCATCCCTTGACTCTAGGCTCGCTCCCCCCGAGGGACAACCTTCGGGGATTCTTTCTTCGGCACCGCAAGCCTGAGGACCACAACCCGTCAGCGACAGCAGGTGGAGTCGCGGTCTGAGCGCGAACGTGGCGACGTCGACGACGAGCCTCAGACCGGTGTGTTCTGCAGCGTCTGCAGCAACGTGCCGGAGCGCAGCCTGGTGGCATCGGCGTCAGCCCGGGTCAGCAAGAGCGCCTTTTTCGCCCGCAACGCCGTCTGCTGCGTCAGCGCGCCGACCGCCGCCTGCAGGCCCGCCTTTGCCGTCGCCACGCTCGTCGTCGCGCCGCCCTCGGCCTCGGCTTTGAGGGCGGCCTTCTTGGCCGGGTCCGACTCTGCGGTGTGCTGCGTCCACAGATCGAGCCGCGCCTGCTGGGCCTTGTGGACCTCGCCATAGGCGGCGTCGAGCGTGGCGATCAGGGCGCGCTCGTCGTTGGCGTCGAGCCCGGCGCCGGTGGCGGCCTGGTCGTAGAGCGCCAGGCCGTCGTCGACCTTGGCCCGCGCGGTCTGCCACGCCGTGACCGCTTGCTCGAAGCGCGTCGGCGGTGTCGTCGTCGTCACCGTTTGCGGCTGGGGCGTGTTGCGCGCGTTCCATTGGAAGTCGACCTGTGAGCTGAGCGTGTAGAGCTGGCTGCCAAGCTGGCTGTAGGCGCCCTTCAAGCCCGCGAAGCCGGTGGTGAGGGCGGTGCCCTTGGCGAGGGCGTCGGCCTTGACGGCGTCGACCTGGGTCTCGGTGGCCTGGTAGGTCTGCGCGTAGGCCTCCTTCAACTTCGCCGACACGTCGACCTCGCGCGCAAAGCTGGCGGCCATCGAAGGCTCCATCGCCACGATGCCCGTCAAGCGCGCGGCCATCGCGTACTTCTGGCTGGCGGGCACTGCACCTGCGGCCAGCAGCCAACCGTGCAGCTTCGGTCCGACGTCGAGCAGCAGCTTGTAGGCGTCGCTCTCGATGATGGAGGGGTTCTTCACGTCCTCTGGCTTGTGCACGCGCGGCGGCCCGCCGAGGGTGGCACCGGCCCCGAGCGTGGCGAGCCAGCTCTGCTGCTGCGAGGCGTCGCTGAAGCGCTGCACCGACGACGTCGACGAGCCGCCGTTCTGGCTGACGACGTTGGTGGAGCTCGTCTGCAGGTGCTCGAGGTCGAGCTCGAGCTGCCAGTAGGTCGCGACCATGGGCTTGCCGTCGGCGCCCTTGCGCACGTTGCCCCTGGGGTCGAGGGCCACGGCGGTGACGTGGTCGAGCGAGAGCTCGATCGACGTGCCGTTGTCGTGCTCGAGGATGATCTTGTAGCGGTTGGCGAACTGGTCCATCGCCGGCTGCAGCACGCTCTCGGCCTTGAGCCCCGGGACGAGGTCGCGCACGTGGCGAAAGGCGTTGAGGTTCTCTTGTGAGTTGAAGAACGAGGCCAGCTGCTGCGGGTTGTTCTTCACGCCCTTCACCGTCTGGATGCCGGTGTCGTAGCGCCCGATGAGGCCGCTGAGGTTGGTGGGGTTCGGCAGCGACGCCGGCGACGGCAGCTTGATGTTGACCAGGCCGTGCGGGTCCTTGGGCGTCTCGCGAAAACGCAGCGCGATGCCTTTGGCGGCCAGCTGGCCGTCCTGGCTGTCCATGTAGCGGTCGATCATCGGCGTCACGACGGGCAGCTGCGTCTTGGGGTCGACGACGAACGCGCCGTCTTTGTCCTGGGTGTAGAAGCGCTTGACGTCGTCGATGTTGAGCGACCAGCCCTTGCCGAACAGCTCCTCCGCCTTTTTCTTGGCCGCCGTCGGATCGCTGGTGAGCTGCACGAGCTCGAACACCTGCTTCGCGAGCGCCTGACCCTTGTCGAAGGGGACGGCGACCTTGACCTCGCTCTCGACGCGGCTCATGAACTGCCCGCCGCCGAGGAGCACGGCCGCCGACTGCCCATCGGCGGTGCCCTTGTAGCGGTTGACCAGGTCGTCGGTGAGGGTGACGCCGATGTCGAGCGGCATGGCCCCGCCGATGGCGTCGGTGTTGCCGCCGGTCGTCGCGCCGCCCGTCGTCGTGCCATTCATCGTGACGCCCGCGTACGGCAGGTAGAACGAGCCGTTGCGGTCCCAGCCGCCCCACTGGTGGTCCCAGTCGCTGCTGGTGCTGGCCTTCCACTTCGCCGCCACCGCCAGCGGCGTCGCGCCGTCGAGCACGAGGTTGGCGTTGGGCGCGATCTGCTTGAGGTGGGCCTGCAGCTGCTTGAGGTCGACGTCGAACTGGGCGACGTGGTCGTGGGTGCCCTTGTTGAGCGGCCCTTCGTGCAGGACCTCGAGCTCGATGGTGCGCTCTTCGAGCTTCGTCTGGCCGGGGTTCTGCGGGTCGGGCACAGGAGCGCGCACGCGGGCCTGCAGCGTGAGGGTGACCTGATCGTCCTTGGTCTTGTGGCCGCTCTCGACGGTGATGCGCATCTTGCCGCCAGGCTGGGCCTCGACGGTGGGGATGATCCAACCGCGGCTCCAGGCGCCGTCGGTGCCGCGCGTCAGCCCGACATCGCCGGAGAGGCCGGTGACGTAGGTGCGCGTCATGTCGGGCTGCTTCGTCGGCGCCGCGACCGACACCGACGCCGAGCCCGGCTGGCCGCCCCGCGGGATGGTGGCCACGGGCGTCGTGGTCCCCGCCGTCGTCGTCGTCGCCGTCGTCGTCGGGGGAAGCGGCGGCGTGGGCGCCGTCAGCGTCGGCGTGGTGGGCGTCGTCGGCGTGGTCGTCGGCGTGATCGTCGTCGTGGTCGTCGGCACCGACCGGCCCGTCACCGTCGTCGTCGTGGATGGGATCGAGACCGGGGTCGGGCGGATGGGCATGGGTGCAGCCAATAGCGCGACGGCGCGGCGATTGGCGCTGACGTCGTCACCGGACCGCACGCCGTGCGGTTGCTTCAGTCTGAGCCGCGACGTGGCGTCGCCGTTTTTTCAGAGCAGTGGCACGAGCGTGACGACGATCGTGTCGACAGCGTCGACGTTGCGACCCACCAGCGTGCGCTGCCAGCCGAACAGCAGTTGGCGCCGGGGATGCCGGCTCGCCCCGCCCCGCCACAGCGCCAGATGCCCAGATCTGCCCAGATCTGGATCTCCCCAGATCTGCCCAGATCCACGCCGTGTGGCGAATGTGTCAGGCCGCTGGCGTCGGAGCAGGCCCAGCCGCGCACACAGGCCATGACGACGCCGTGACCCACGCCCTGCGGCGTTTTGCACCACCGCTGCGGAGTTGCCACACTCCGCCCATGGTCCGCATCCTCCCCCTCGCGCTTGTTGGTCTCGCCACCCTCGCCGGAGCCTGCGCCGCACCCTCAGACACCTTCATCGTGCCCCAGATGTCCGCCTGCGACGGCGCGCCCGTCGCCTCGAAGCTCAAGGTCATGACCTGGAACATCAAGTGGGCCACGCTCTCGTCCATCGAGACCCTGGCTGAGCAGGTCGCCGAGCAGAATCCCGATGTCCTCGCCCTGCAGGAGGTCGACCGCAACGCCGAGCGCACCGGCGGCGTCGACCAGGCCGGCGAGCTCGCCGAGCGCCTGGGCATGAACTACGCGTTCGCCGCCGCCCGCGAAGAAGGCACCGGCGACTTCGGCGTGGCCCTGTTGAGCAAGCTGCCGTTCGCCGACGCCCAGCGCATCGAGCTGCCCGCCAGCGACCCCCTCGAGCCCCGCGTCGCCCTCGACGCCGGCCTGTGCTCGGGCGGCCAGGTGATCCGCGCCGTCACCACCCACGTCGACGTGTTTCCCTGGGCCGGCGTCGAGAACACGCGCTTCCTCGCCAAGCATGTCAAAGAGTCTGTGGGCACCGGCAACCTGGTCGTCGGCGACTTCAACGCCCAGCCCGGCGACGAGCAGGTCCGCAACCTGACCGGCGAAGGCTTCATCGACAGCTTCCTGCCCTTCGGCGACGGCGGCACCTTTGGCAGCATGCGCATCGACTACGTCCTCGTCGACGAGCCCCTCAAGAAGGTCACCGACGGCCGCATCCTCGACAGCGATGCCTCCGACCACAAGCCGATGATCGTCGACGTGGTGATGCCCGCCCAAGGCTGAATGGGCCTGGCGAATCCCGATTGAGCAAAGAACCCAGCAGCGATGCTGGGTTCTTGCTTTCGACGCTGTGCCTTGACTGACGTGCTCGACGTGCTCGCCGTGCTCGAGGGCGACGCGTCAGGCTTCTTGCTCCTCGATGTCGATGAGGCGCAGGTACTTCTTTCGGCGGTACCACCCCTTCGGATCCGGAAAGACGCTCTCGGGCTGCGGTGCACCCGTTTTGATGCCGTGCGCGCCGACGGCGATGGCAACGTCGGCGATGGTGTCGTCGAGGGTCTCGCCCGAGCGGTGCGAGATGACGAGCGCGATGTTGTTCTTCTTTGCGAGCTTCAAGACCTCGAAGGTCCCGTAGAGCGAGCCGTTCTGGTTCGGCTTCACGAGCAAGCCGTTGGCGGACTTGTCGGCGATGCCTCTCTCGAGCCGCCCGCGCTGCGTGACGTAGAAGTCGTCGCCGACGACGAGGACGCCGCGCTTCTTGATCTCGACGGCCAGCTGCGCGAGCCCATCCCAGTCATTCTCTTCGACCGGGTCCTCCACGGACTCGAACGCACCCGGGTGACGATCGAGCAGGCTCAAGAGGTAGCGCCCGAACTCGTCGCTCGAGAGCGACTTCACGCCGACGCGATAGCGACCCGTGGCCTTGTCAAAGAGGTGGCTCGACGCCGGGTCGAGCGTGATCTTCATGTCGCGGCCGGGTGTGAACCCCGCTTGCTGGATTGCCTCGACCAGCAGGTCGAGCGCCGCCCCATTGTCGCCGAGGCCCTTCACCGTGAGACCGGCCTCGTCCGCGCGCCCGACATGGGCGGCGCCGAAGCGCTCCACCAGCAGCGCGCTCAAGGCGGCATCGACGCGCTCGCACATCGCGAGCGCCTCTCGATACGAAGGCGCCGACTGCGGCACGATCTGCATCTCCTGAAACTCGAAGCGATCCTTGCCGAGCTCTTCGCCGCTCTTCAACGCGTGGTAGCCGCCGTTCAAGACGTTCGAAAAAAGGCGCACCCGTCCCTTGCCTGCGAGCTCCGGCTCATTCGCGCGGATGTAGGCGTGCAGCGGCATCGCCTGAAGCGCGGCTGCGGCGCGCCACAGGGCGATCGACACAGGCAGGAGCGCGTTTGCGCCGAGGTCCGCGCAGTTCGCGCCGGCGCGCTCGATGAGCGCGCGCTCGACGTCGACGAGGCCCGCATGGGTTCGCAGATCGACGTTCTTCTGGCGGATGAGCGGGACGATGGTGTCGCGAATGTTGGCGAGAGCTTTGGCAGTGGGGACGGTGCGGGCTTCATCGCCGCCCTTGGTTTTTCCTGCCGGCGCGCTCGCCACCGCGACGATGCCGCCGATGTGGACTTCGACTTCGACGGTGGAGTCACCGCGCGAGTCGGGAATGTCCCGGGCCTGGATCTCGATCGCGTTCGTGTTCGTGTTCGTGGTCGCCTTCATGAGTGCCCCCCGACGGTGAGTAGCTTGATGGAGTGGTCTGAGTTGCCGCCGACGCCCGCGCCGAGCACGACGACGATGACCGATCCGGCGTTCGCGCCGAGGCGCTCCACGGCGTACCGGCCGGCTTGCTCGACAAGCTGGTCGGCGTTCGGTGTGTCGGAGATCAGCACCGGCGCGACACCCCAGTAGAGGGCGAGCCTGCGGAGCGTCGCCAGCACGGGGGTGAACGCGACGATGGGGGTGCGCGGGCGCTCGTCGGAGAGCTGGGTGGCCATCTCGCCGCTCTCGGTCAACACGGCGATGGCAACCGCGTTCACTTCGCGGGCCGCTTGCGCGGCGGCGCGCGCGAGCACGCGTCGGACGTCCGGCGGATTTTTTCGGCTGTCGGTCCCCGTGTCCGGCGGCGGGCGGATCGGGCGGTCAAACGGATAGAGCATCTCCTCGGCCGTCGCGGCGATCGACCCCATGCGCTTCACGACCTCGACGGGGTGCTTGCCGACGGCGGTCTCGCCCGAGAGCATGGTGGCGTCGGTGCCATCGAGAACGGCGTTGGCGACGTCGGTGACCTCGGCGCGCGTCGGCAGAGCGTTTTCGGTCATCGACTCGAGCATCTGCGTGGCCGTGATGACGAGCTTCCCGGCGCGGTTTGCGCGCTCGATGATCTTCTTCTGGTGCGCCGGCATCATATCGAGCGGCGCTTCGACGGCGAGGTCGCCGCGCGCGACCATGACGCCATCGGCGACGGCGACGATCTCGTCGATCGCCTCGACCGCCTGCGCCTTTTCGATCTTGGCAATGATGGGCACGACGCGCCCGTGCTGCTTCATGAACGCGCGGAGGTCTTCGACGTCGCTGGCGCGGCGCACGAACGAGAGCGCAACGAAGTCGACGCCGAGGTCGAGCCCGAAACGGACATCCTGGCGATCCTTCTCGGTCATCGACGACGTCGTCAGCGCTGCACCGGGGACGTTCAGGCCCTTGTTCGAGACGAGGACGCCGCCGTCGTGGACGTCACAGATGATCTCGGTGCCCTCGACAGCGCGCACGACCACGCCGACGCGGCCTTCGTCGATGAGGATGGTCATGCCCGGCGAGACGTCGCGGGCGAGCTCGGCGTAGTCGGTGGGGACGACGCCGGGAGTGCCGACCATGTCGCGCGTGGTGATGACGAGCGTGTCGCCGGGGGCGACGCGGACCTCGCCGTCGACGTCACCCAGGCGGATCTTCGGGCCCTGGAGGTCCTGCAGCACCGCGACCTCCCGGCCTTGTCGCGCGGCCGCTTCGCGGACACGGCGAAACGTTTCGGCGTGCTGCTCGTGCGTGCCGTGCGAAAAATTCAGCCGAACAGCGTCGAGGCCGGCGGCAATGAGGGCGTCGAGAACAGCCGGCTCGCGCGAAGCCGGGCCGATCGTTGCCAGGATCTTGGTTCGTCGCGTCACGATGGCACCTCGCGGTTTTCGAGGAGCCGGACCATCGCACAGCTCAGGTCCGACAGGCGCACCCCAACCGCGCGCGTCGGTGGTTGATTCCAGATCCGCACTGGCGCTCGATCGTCGTCGTCGTCGGGACATCAGCGTCGTGGCCGGCGAACGCTTGTTGTGCCGCGATCGCCTGTTCTTTAGGGTCGGGCCATGTCTCCCGAAGCCAGCCCCGCCAGCGCGCCCCCGGCTCCCGTCGTCGTCAAGATCGAGGGAGGGAGGCCGCCGGCCGGCATCTTCAAGAAGCTCGTGCGCCTGGCCTTGTTCGCCGCCGTCGTCGCCGGGTCCGCCGGGTCCGCCGCCGTCACCGGCCTCTTCGTCTACTACGCCAAGGGCCTGCCCGAGTTCGACGACGTCAAGCAGTACCGGCCGAAGCTGGCGACCAAGGTCTATTCCGTCGACGGCCGCCTCATCGGCGAGTTCTACGAGGAGCGCCGGGTGGTGGTGCCCTACGAGCGCGTGCCCAAGCGCCTGGTGCAGGCGTTCATGTCGTCAGAGGATAAAAAATTCTTCGACCACCACGGCATCGACTATGTCGGCATGGGCAACGCCGTGCTGCAAAAAATCATGCACGGCGGCAAGCTGCGCGGCGCTTCGACGTTGACGCAGCAGCTGGCGAAGTCGTTGCTGGTGTCGTCGGAGGGCTTCACCGCTGCCACCGAGCGCTCGATCAAGCGCAAGGTCCGCGAAGCGCTGCTGGCGGTGCGCCTCGAAGAAGATCTCAACAAAGAAGAAATCATGTGGCTCTACATGAACCAGGTGTATCTGGGTCATGGCGCCTATGGCGTGCAGGCGGCGTCGGAGAACTACTTCAAGAAGAACGTCGACGAGCTCAACCTCGCCGAGATGGCACTGCTCGCCGGGCTGCCGCAGGCGCCGTCGAAGTGGTCGCCGATCGTGAAGCCCACCGCGGCCCGGGCCCGGCAAGAGTATGTGCTCAAGCGCATGGCCGAAGACGGCTACATCACCGACGGCGAACGCGTAGAAGCCTTGGCGCTCTCGGTCGAAAAGACCGTCAAGCCGCGTGACGACCGCTTCATGGACACCGCGCCCTACTTCGCCGAGCACGTGCGCCGCTACCTCGTCGAGACCTATGGCAACAAGACGCTGTTGACCGGTGGCCTGACGGTGTGGACGACCCTCGACCTCGAGCGCGAAGGCCACGCCGAGACCGCGCTCACCAACGGCGTGCGCGAGACCGACCGCCGCCAGGGCTTCCTCGGCCCCGTCGTCGACGGCGCGCTGATGAAGGACCCCAAGAAGATCGATGCCGCGCTGGCCGCCATCGACAAGGCAATGATTCCGCAGAAGGGCGAAGGCCCCCTCGTCGAAGGCGACCCCGTGCTCGTGCTGGTCACCGCCGTCGACGCCGAGCGCCAGTGGGCGACGGTGCGGGCCGGCAGCCGGCACAAGGGCCTGTTGCCCCTCGCCGGCATGCGCTGGGCGCGCAAGCTGAACCCCCAGCAGAATTGGGAGTTCCACAAGGTCAACTCGGTCAAAGAGGTCGTCAAGGTCGGCGACATCGTGCTGGCCCAGCCGTGGTTCACGAAAAAGGCGTTCCTCGTCGAGTCCATGGGCGCCAACGAGTCGGCGTCGAAGCTGCCCGACGAAGACGACATCAGCAGCAAGAGCCCGATCTTCACGCTCGACCAGTCGCCGCGCGTGCAGGGCTCGCTCATCTCGATGAACCCGGCCACCGGCTACGTCGAAGCCATGATCGGCGGTTACAGCTTTGAAGAGTCAGAATTCAACCGCGCTTTTCAGTCGTGTCGTCAGCCCGGATCGGCGTTCAAACCGATTGTGTATTCCGCCGCCATCGTGCGCGAAGACTACACACCCGGCACCATGATCCTCGACACGCCCATCACCCTGCGCGACGACGAGATCGGCAAATCGTGGAAGCCGCAGAACTTCGACGGCGACTTCAAGGGCGAGGTGACCTGCCGCGAAGCCCTCATGAACTCCATGAACATGCCCGCCCTGCACACCATGCTGAAGGTCGGCACGAAGAACGTCGTCGACTGGGCCAAACACCTCGGAATCCAGACACCTTTGAAAGAAGAGCTGGGCACTGCACTGGGTTCATCGTGTGTGACGCCATGGGAGCTCACTTCGGTGTACACGATGTTCGCCAGAAACGGCCTGCGCCCCGAGCCGGTGTTCATCAAGCGCATCGTCGATCGCGACGGCAAGGTGCTCGAGCAGCACGCCTCGCCCAACGACCCGTGGCAGACCCACGAGCAGAAGTTTTCGGCGCTCTACCGGTTCCTCGAAGAGAAGCCGCAGCGCTTGATGCAGCCCGACGACGCCTACTTGATCCACTGGTTGCTCACGCAGGTGGCGACGCGGGGCACGGCGGCGCGGGCGGCGTCGCTGCACCATCCCGTCGCCGGCAAGACCGGCACCACCAACGACAGCTTCGACACCTGGTTCGCCGGCTATACGCCGACGCTCGTGACGACGGTGTGGGTCGGCTACGACACCTACGAGTACCCGCTGTCGGTCGGCGAGCAGGGCGGCAAGACGTCGCTGCCCATCTGGCTCGAGTTCATGGGCAAGTCCCTCGAGGGCAAAGAAGAGCGCGACTGGAACGAGCCCGCCGGCATCTGCAACGCCCGCGTCGACGGCCGCACCGGCCACCGCGTCTTTGAAGATGGCCCCGGCACGTTCGTGGCGCCGTTCAAGTGCGGCAAGGAGCCCGACCGCGCCCCCGTCGCCTCGGGCGGCTCGCTCAACGACGCCATCACCAGCGGCGGCATCTGACTGACACGGTGAGCGAGCGAGCGCGCTCGAATGCTCCTGCGCCAAACCGCGTCGGTTTGCGGCAGGCCGCGAATGCCTGCGAGTGCACGTGTAGCCTGACGCGATGATCCGCGAGTTGACGAACCTCGACATCACCGATGCCGAGCTGGAGCGTGTCCGGGTCCCCGAGGTGCGCCATGAAGATCAGCTGCGCTCGCTGTTCATCTTCAAGGTCGAAGACACCTGGCTGGCCATCGACGCCTCCCTCGCCGAGGCCGTCCTCGACGACGCCGGCAGCTCGCCCGTTCCCGGCGCCCCGCCGCACATCCCGGGGGTCGTGACCCACGGCGATCACGTCCTGGCGTTGCTCGACCTCGGGCGCTTCTGCGGCCTCGGCAGCCGCGGCGGCGGCGGTTCGTTTCGCCGCACCATCGTCATCGCCGCCGGGCCGATGCGGGTCGGGGTGCGGGCCGATGGCTCGGCCGGCGTCGTCGAAGTGCCCGTCGGCTCGGTGCACGCCCCGCGCGCGCTGCAGGGCGATCGGCTGTTGCCCCACCTGCTTGGCGAATGCGAAACGGCGTGGGGCGTGTGTGGGATCCTCGACGTCCCCAAGCTCTTCGAGGCGGCCCGTGTCCGCAGCTGACGGCGACTTCGTCGTCGCGTTGTTCACGGTCGGCACCCTGCCGTTGGCCGTCGACGCCAGCGGCATGATGGGCATCGAGCTCGACCACGAAGATGCCGTCGACCCCGCCGGCCTGTTCGCGCTCGAACGCACCGGCACCGAAGCCCGCTGCGCCCGCTTTCGCTTCGACGACGCCGAGCTCTTGTTGCGCCTCGGCGACCGCGTCGACGTCGTCTCGGTGTCCCGCTCGATGATGTTCGCGCTGCCGGCGCTGCTCGAAGACCTCGAGCAGCGGGCGGTGCTGGGGCTCGTACGCTACGACGCGCGCCTGTGGACCATCCTCGACGCCCGCCTGCTCTGTGAACGGCAGGCTGCGCTTCACGCCGCCGACACTTCTGCTTCTGTCTCCGTGAACAACGAGGAACGATCTTGATTCGCGATCTCTCTGTGCGGCTGAAGGTGTCGGGCATCATTGGCCTGGTCGTCGTGGCCATCGTTGCCTTTCAGCTCTCGTATTTTCCGGCCCGGCAGATCGCGCTGCTCATCTCGGCGGTCGAGCTCAAGGCGATGGCCGTGGGGCGGCTTGTGGCCGCCGAGGTCAGGACAGGGCTGGAATTCGACGACAAAGACACCGTGCGCGATGTCCTCGCCGGCGCCGGCCAGGACCCCGATGTGCTCTACGCCGTGCTGTTCAAAGACAACGGCGACGTCTTTGCCCGCTACGATCCGAAGTCGTTGGCCAGCGACGTCAAGCCCGACGGATCGGCCACCGATGGACCGCGCTCCGACCGCGTCGGCGCCGAGGTGCGGGTCACCATGCCGGTGGTGTCAAAGGCCGGCACGCGCGGGGCGCTGGTGTTGGGTCTGAGCACCGCGCGCGTCGAGAGCGAGGGCGCGCAAATCCGCAACACCACCTTTCTGCTCGGAGGCGTCATCCTGATCGCCGGGCTCCTGGTGGCGCTGTTGGCCGGCACCTTCATCGCCCGGCGCCTCACCGAGCTGACCGCGGTCGCTGCCCGCGTCGCCACCGGCGACCTGCGCGTCACCGTCCCCGACGACAAGAGCGGCGACGAGATCGGCCAGCTCACCGGCTCGTTTCGCGGGATGGTGAGCGCGCTGCGCACCCTCGAGACCCACGTGCGCGAGGTCGCGGCCGGCAACCTGTCGCGCACCACCGAGCAGAGCGGCGACCTCGCCATCGCGTTCGACCAGATGATCGTCGCCCAGCGCGAGATGGTGAAGCAGATCGCCGACACCGCCGTGCAGCTCAACGCCGCCGCCGGGCAATTTCTCGCCAACGCCAAGCAGCAGGAGCGCGGCGCCACCGAGCAGTCTTCCGCCGTCGAAGAGACCCGCCGCACCATCGAGGGCCTGCGCGGCTCCTCGGACCAGATCGCGACGTCGGCGCAAGAGGTGCTCGAGAACGCCGAGCGCGCCCAGCAGAATTCCGCCGTCGTCTCCGAGCGCATCGCCGCGCTCTCGCAGCACACCCACCGCATTTCGGAGATCCTCGAGGTCATCAAAGGCATCGCCAACAAGTCCGACCTGTTGGCCTTGAACGCCGCCCTCGAGGGCACCAAAGCCGGTGAAGCCGGCCGCGGCTTTTCGCTGGTCGCCACGCAGATGCAGCGGCTGGCTGAAAGCGTCATGCGCTCGGTCTCCGACATCAAAGACCTGACCGGCAACGTCACCGAGGCGACGCAGGCGACGGTGCTGGCCACCGAGCTGTCAACGAGACTGGCCGCCGACACCACCCGCAGCGCCCGCCAGATCGGCTTGTTGTCGACGACGCAGCAGCAAGGATCCGAGCAGGCGACCACGGCGATGCACGACGTCGCCCACGTCGCGACCCAGACCGCCTCGGGCAGCAAAGAGATTGTGGCTTCGGCCAGCGACCTCATCACCCTGTCGACCCGACTGCAGGGCCTCGTCGGCCGCTTCAACGTCGAGGTGCGGATGAAATCGTGACCTGCCGTCGGGTTCTGCATCCCGACGAAGCCTCAATTTTTTCAGCAAGAGGGGTCTTGCGACGAACAGCCACCCGGAAGGTCTTGGTCATGAAAGTCGTAGTCATCGATGACAGTGACATCGCCCTGGAGTTCACCGCGGCCGCCCTCACGGCGGCGGGCATCGAAGTCGTCACGCTGACGAGCCCGCTCGGCAGCGCCGCGGCGATCATCGGCCAGCAGCCAGAGCTGGTGCTGCTCGACATCGACATGCCGGCGCTGTCTGGCGAAAAGGTCGCGGGGATCCTCAAGCGCCAGCGATCGCTCGCGGGCACGCGCGTCGTCCTCTACTCCGACCGCGACGAGAGCGAGCTGTTGCTGGCCCAACAGCGCTGCGGCGCCGACGGCTTCATTCGAAAGACCCGCGACGCCGAGCGGCTGGTGTCTGAAGTCCGTCGCCTGGCCGCGCGCTGACGATGGCCGACCGCCGCTTGGACCTGCTCGGGAAGTTCCGCGACTCGAGCCGCACGCGCTTGAAGCGGCTGCTCGAGACCTGGCAGCGCATCAGCGAGGGCGGTGCGCGCGATGCACCGACCATTGCCCTGCTGATGCGCGAGATCCACACGCTGAAGGGCGAGTCGAAGCTCATGGGTTTCGGCCTGATGAACGAGGTCGCCCACAACGTCGAAGACCGCCTGGTGGCGCTGCGCGGCCACGACTTCCAGGGCGGCGCCGACGCCAAAGAAGCGCTGTTGGCGGGTGTCGATCTGCTGGCCGCGCTCGTCGAGCTCGACGCCGACCCCCCGGGTGATGCGGCCCGCCGCGCCGGTCACTTCCTGCGCGGCGAAGAAGCCGCGTCCGTCGCCAGCGACGAGGCGTCCAGCGCGGCGCTGTCGTCGTCGGCGGGCGAGGAGCAGCTGTTTCGCATCGAGAGCCGCGCGCTCGTCGATCTGACCGATCGCGTCAGCTCGCTGTTGCGCCGGCGCGAGCTGCTCGACCGCATCGTCAACGACATGCAACGGGTGGCCACCGATCTGCTGCGCGAAGCCGCGCGGCCGGCGGGCGCCCCGCCACGTCGTGAAAAGGTGGTCGCGCTCGTCAAGGAGCTGGCGACGACCATCGGTCGCGCGCAGGACGAGGGCTTCGAGAATCGGCTGGAGATCGTCGAGATCCAGGAGAGCGTGCGGCGGATGCGCATGGTGCGGATCGCCGCGCTGTTCGAGCGCCACCCCGCAGCGACCCGCCAGCTCGGCCGCGACCTGAACAAAAAGGTGCGGGTCGACGTCGACGACGGCGACGTCTCCATCGACAAACACGTGGCCGACATGCTCAGCGACCCGCTGTTGCACCTGCTGCGAAACGCGGTCGACCACGGCATCGAGACGCCGGCCGAGCGGCTCGCGCAGCGCAAGCCCGAGGTCGCGACCGTGTCGCTGCGCGCCCGCGGCGTCGGCGGGCAGGTGGAGATCGAGATCAGCGACGACGGCCGCGGCATCGACCCCGCGCACATCAAGGCCGCCGCGATCAAAAAGGGCCTCTGGACACCCGACATGGCGGCCCGCGCCAGCGACGCCGAAGCCCTCGAGCTGATGTTTTCGTCGGGGTTCTCCACCCGTGACGTGACCACCGATGTCTCGGGGCGCGGTGTTGGCCTCGACGTCGTCAAGCAGACCGTCGAAGGCCTCGGCGGCGTGGTGCGGGTCAACAGCGTGCCGGGCCGCGGCACCTCGTTTGTCATGCGGGTGCCGGTGTCGTTGGCGCTGGTGCGATCGCTGGTCTTTGCCTCCGACGCCGGCTTGTTCGCGTTGCCGTCGACGTCGGTGCGCCTGGTGGCCCGGCTCGAGGAGACCGAGGTCTTGCCCGGTGGCGAGGGCCGGCACGTGAAGCTCGACGGCGAGCGCTTGCCGCTCGTCGACCTGCATGACGTCATGGGCCTGGCCGCTTCGACGTCGAGCGAAGGCATGATCATCGTCGTCGACGACCGGACCACGCAGGTGGCGCTGCGGGTCGGTCGCATCCTCGGCGAGCTGCAGCTCGTGAAGCAGCCGCTCGATCCGTTCCTGGCCGGCTCGTCGGTCATCAACGGCGCGGCCATCCTCGACGGCGGCCGCCATTGCTTCTTCTTGAACACCCTGGCGCTCGTCGGACGCGCGGCGCCGGCGGTGACGGCGGCTTCGTCGACGTCGCGCGGTCGTCGTCGCGTGCTGATCGTTGATGACTCCGAGATCACGCGCGACATGCTCGTGTCGCTGCTGCAGCGCCGCGGCTTCGAGACCATCGAGGCCGTCGATGGCAAGGACGCGCTCGACAAGGTGCCGGCCGCGCGCCCCGATCTGGTGCTCACCGACCTCGACATGCCGGTGATGGATGGCGTTGGGCTCATCCGCGCGCTGCGCGCCGACGCCTCGACGTCGGGGCTGCCCATCGTCGTGCTGTCGACGCGCGGCTCGGCCGCCGACAAGGAGCGGGCGATGAACGCCGGCGCCTCGGGCTACCTCGTGAAGAGCAACTTTCGCGAAGCCGACCTCGTCGAGTCGTTTTCGTTGTTGCTCGGCCACAGCGCACCCCTCGCTTCCGGGGGTCGCTGAGCCATGGTCGTCAGGGTCTTGATCGTCGACGACTCCGCGTTCTTCGTCGAAGCCTACGAAGCGGCGCTCGCGCACGACCCCGACATCGAGGTGTGCGGCGTCGCCCACGACGCCGCCGACATCGTCGCGGTCGTCGAGCGCACCCGTCCCGACGTGATCTCGATGGACCTGCACATGCCCGGCATCGACGGCCTCGAAGCCGTGGCCCGCGTCATCCAGGCCCGGCGCATCCCCATCGTCGTCATGACCGGCGACCCCCGCGGCAAAGACGGGTCGCTGTGCATGCAGGCCCTCGCCCGCGGCGCCGTCGACGTCGTCGCCAAGTCCGACCTGAACGATCCCCGCCGGCGCGAGGTGACGTGCGAGCGGCTCAAGGCGGCGGCCAACGCCAGCTTGAAGACGACATGGTCGTCGTCTTCTTCTCCTTCTCCTTCTCCTTCCTCTTCGTCGTCGTCGTCGTCGTCGCGCGCCATCGCTGTGCCACACATGCGGACGCCGGCGCCGCGCCTGGCCGCCGACCTCGGACAGGGTGCGCCAGCCCACACCGTCATCGGCATCGCCGCCTCGACTGGCGGCCCCACTGCCCTGGCGGCCCTGCTCACCCGGCTGCCAGCGGGCTTCGCCGGCGGCATCCTCGTCGTCCAGCATCTGGCGCCGGGGTTCGTGCAGCACCTGGCCCGCTGGCTCGGCGAGGTGTCGACGCTGTCGGTGGCGGTCGCCCGGCACGGCGACGTGCTGCGCAACGGACAGCTGCTGCTGGCCCCCGACGACGCCCAGATGAGCCTCGGCTTCGACGGCGCCGTGCGGGTCGACGCCCAGGCCGCCGAGCTCGGCGGTCACCGCCCGTCGGCGACGGTGTTGTTGTCGTCGATCGGCCTCACCCGCGGCGTGCGCGCCGTCGGCGTGGTGTTGTCGGGCATGGGCCGAGACGGCGTCGACGGGCTGGCGCGCATCAAGGCCGCCGGCGGCGCCACCGCCGCTCAGGATGCCGACTCGAGCGTCGTCGACGGCATGCCGCGGGCGGCACGCGAGAGCGGCGCCGCGAGCGTCACCCTCGCCCTCGACGAGGTCGCGCCCTGGCTGCAGGTCCAGGTGGAGCGCCGCCGATGAGCCGTTCGATGAGCGGGGCGATGAGCGGGGCGATGAGCCGGTCGATGAGCGGATCGACGAGCCGGTCGACGACGGGTGCCGTCACAAAAGGCCGTCGATGAAAGAGCTGGGAGCGCGGCTCGCCGACGCCGTCGCCCGCGCCCTCGGCGTCGACGAGCACCGGATGACGGCATCGGGGGCCGTCATCCCCTGGCTCGAAGCGCGCCTGGCCACCCTGCGGCTGTCGTCGCCCGAAGACCTCGTCGAGCATGCCCGCCAGGACCCGGCGATCTGGTCGGCGCTCGTCGGCGTCGTCCTCAACGGCCAGACCTATTTCTACCGGGACCCCGGTCAGATCGACGCCATCGGCAGCTGGTTGGCGGCGAGCGCCGACCGCCTGGGCCGTTCGCCGCGCGTGTGGTGCGCGGGCTGCTCGACGGGCGAAGAGCCGCTGACCCTCGTCATCGAAGCCGCCCGCCGCGGCGTCGCCGTCGATGTCGCCGCCACCGACATCAACCCCATGGCGATCGCCGTGGCCCGCGACGGCCGCTACTTCGCCTGGAAGCTGCGCCACGTGGCCGCCGACGTCGCCGACAACGCCTTTGTCGCTGACGGCGAGACGTTTTGCGTCAAGGACGAGCTGCGCGCCCGCGTGCAGTGGAGCGAGCACAACCTGGTGCGCGATGCCCCGCCGCTCTTGCACGGCCAGCGGCACTTCGACCTCGTGGTGTGCCGCAACGTGCTCATCTACTACGGCAGCGACGACGTGGCCCGCATCGTCGGGCGGTTGGTCGACGCCACCGCCCCGGGCGGGCTCGTCGCCCTGGGCGCCTCCGAATCCGTCGTCGACCTCGCCGGCGCCGAGGTCGAGCGCTTCGCGGGCCGGCTGTTCCTGCGCCGCGCCGACCGGCGCCCGCACCGACCGCCGCCGCCGCCTCCGGCGATGGCGCCCGCGCCAAAGAAGCCGCCACCGTTGGCGCAGCCGCCGTCGCCGCCGGCCTCGGCGTCAACAGCGACGTTCCTGGTGCTCGAGCCGCAAGCGCGGGCGTTGTTCGCCGCCGGCGACACCGCGGGCGCCGATGCCGTGCTGAGCCGCGTGGTCGCGGCCAGCCCGGCCGACGTGCTCGCCCTGCATGCCCTCGCCCACCTGAAGATGGTGGTGCACGACTACGACGGCGCCGGGCTGTTGTTGGCGCGGTCGCTGGCGCTCGATCCGCTCTCGCCCGACGTGCATCTCTACGCGGGTGTGCTCGCGCGCAAGCGCGGTGACTGGGACGGCGCGCGCGCGGCCCTGCAGCGTTGTCTGTTCCTCGATCCGCGCTCGTGGCTGGCCAGCTACCTGTTGTGGGGCGCGTTGATGCGGCTGGGCAAGAGCCACGAAGCCGACGTCGAGCGGGCGCGTACGCGGCGGCTGCTCGACGTCGGCTCGGCCGTCAAAGCCCCGTCGTTCGGGCCCTTCTTTGCGCGCCTCGCGCCGACCGCCGAAGAGTGTCGGCAAGCCCTCGCCTGATCGATCGCCCCGCTGGACTTGTCAGCGCTGTCCAGGACACACCGAGCACGTTCGGACGAAGCCCCGCGGTGTCCGCGGCGGTCGCCTGTCCGGAACATCTCAGACCAGTCGGGCGAGATCTCCAGAGCCCTGGATCCGCGCCGCTACGATCGGGTTGTGAACATCTCTTTCAAAGCAAGTGATGACAGTCACTGGCGTCTGCGAGCCGGCCCGGATCCAAGGAGCCGGAGATCTCGCCCTGCTGGTCTGAGATGTTCCGGACAAGCGACCGCCGCGGACACCGCGAGGCTTCGTCCGAACGTGCCGCCGCGCCCTTGGTGACGACGATTCGGCTGCCGCAGACCGGTGCCGCCGCGGTGGCCAACATCGAAGACGTGTTGAGACGCAGGTCGTGAC
>JBKJNL010000990.1:0-4302 GCA_046593615.1 Myxococcota bacterium
AGCCGGCGACGTTCCTGCTGCTCGGCGGCAGCGTGCTGGTCTCGGGCGGCACCAAGAGCCTGGGTCAAAGCGGCTTCCCGTTCATCTCGGTCATCGAGAGCGAGCTCTACACGCCCGGCGCCACCGGCCTCGGCACGTTCGACGCGATCGAGGTCCCCCTCAGCTACGGCCGCTCCGACTTGTTGCAAGCCGACATCTTTGGCCGCGCCGTCGTCGTCGGCGGCAGCCACAGAGACGGCGTCGTCGAGACCGGAGACGAGCGCCGCACCCCCCAGCTCTTCGTCGACATGCTCGAAGAAGGCACCGAGCCCTGACGACGACCGCCGGTCAGGGCGACGTCGTCAGGGCCCGTCATCGAGCGAGCCTCAAGCGGCCAGCGGCAGGGCGACCCCGTCGTCATTCGCGGCACCGACGACGTTGTCAGAGACGTTGCCAGCGACGCTCTCGACGGCGCTCTCGACGACGCCGCCGTCAACGCTGTCGTCAACGACCACGCTGTGCCCTTGCATGCCGAAGCGCGCCTTGACGAGCGTCATGCGCGTGGCGAGCCCGCTGCGTTGCAGCGCAATGCGCGTGGCCGCGGCATAGGGCAGGGCGTTGCCACCGGTGGTGACGTCGACGCCTTTGCCGTCTTCGCCCCAGTTGCGCCGCAGCTGGTTGACAAACACGACGACGGCGCCGGACTTCGCCGCCTGCAGCGTCAGGCGCCGCATGGCCTGGCTCATCAACCGCGAATGGTGCCCGGCCGGTGAGCCACCGGTCATCCCCAGCATCTCGGCCCGCGGCACGAGCGCCGCGACGGAGTCAACGATGACGATGTCGGCCGCCTGGGCCCCGAGCAGCTCGTCGACGACGTGGAGCGCGGCCTCACCCCCCTCGGGGCGGGCGATCACCAACCGGTCGCCGTCGACGTGGGCCCGCTGCAGCACCCGACGATCGATGCCGCCGTCGACGTCGACGTAGGCCGCGACGCCGCCGGCCTTGTGGGCTGCGGCGCACAGGCGCAGCGCAAGGGTCGTCTTGCCGGAACCGGGCGGCCCGAACAGCTCCACCAGGCGACCCCGCGGCAAGCCGCCGTCGAGCATCCCGTCGAGCTCGACCACGCCGGTCGGAAACCGCGTCAACGCCGGCTCGCTGGTGAACAGCTTCACCGCCCCGCGTCCGACCAGGGTCTCGAGTCGTTTCCACGCCGCAAACACCGGGCTCGTCTTGTTCTCTTTCATGGTGACCTCCTGAGCAGGACATCGCAGGCACCATGCCGTCGTCGGCGTCGCGGCAGCATGCGCCAGACAGGCATCGAGAGATCTCCACCGTTCCGCTATTCATCTCTGCCGTGGTCGACCCATCCCTCCGCCGCCGCCCCGACCCCGACGAAGCGCCGTCGCCCATCGACGCCGCCCTCGCCGCCGACTTGCGCGCCCGCTGGACGGGCAAGCTGCAGCAGCCTCTCGAGCTGCAGGCGACCACCGGAAAAGCCGCCGCCGCCATCGTCGTCGTCGCCGGCACCATCGAACGGGCCACCGAGATCTTCGCCTTTGCCCGCGGCGCGCGCCCGACCGGCTTCCACGCCGGCGGCGTCCTCGACGAACCCCTCGGCGCCGCCATCGACGCCGTCGACGGCATCGTCACCGACCTGGCCGCCGGCGCCAGCCCTCGAACGCTCCCCCTGGACTGGGAGGGGCGCCCGGTCGGCGACCTCGTCGTCTTTGTCCGCGGCGAGCGGCGGGACTACCGGGCCGAAGAACAGGCCGCGCTGTTGCTGGGGGAAGAGGCAGCTCCCCATGCCTTGCCAGGGTTTCCGCCGCCGCTCAGCTGAGCTCGAGGAAGCAGTCGCCGGCGACGAAGGTTGGAGGTGAGCGAACGGACCCCAGAAACGAAGACGCGCGCCGGGTGGCGCGCGCATCGATTTCATTTCATTTCAGGGACAGGACCCTTGCGGGCAGCATTCCATCCAACGTGGGAATGAAAAGCAGGGGGCAGGCCAACTTCCTCGACTCCAGCGAAATCAAGGACTTGGCTTGAATTTTTCCGCTCCGGGTCTGCGAAATCGCGACATCGGTGTCAGGGTCCCCGAGATGCATTGCGTCATGACCGCATCCGGATGCGATCGTCGTCCATGACAGGGGTGTCAGACCCACGTTCGGACCGCTGTCACTCCACCTGGGACGGCAAGCGTCGCGCTGGCGGAGGTCGCCCACGAACTCGAGATCGTGACCGGCCGCACGCGTTGCAGCACGCAGCGCGGCGCGGAGCGGGCTGCGGGCCGGTTTGGCGAAGATCTACTCGCGGAGGGCTCCGCAACTTGTCCGAGCCGGTTGGCGATACATTGGCTGTCCCGGCCAGCATGGACGGGTTCACAACACCGCGCGGTCAACCGGCCGCCCACCAGGAGCAGACACATGGACCTTCTTCGCAACATCGGCGGCGCTATGGGCATCTCGCACGGCAACCTGCTGAAGAGCGCCCTGAAGATGGTCGGTCTCCCCGACGGCATCGCGGCCGGCATCGGCGCCATCGTCGACCTCAAGAACGGCAACTTTGGCTCGCTCCTCTTCAAGACCGGTCCCGAGGCCCTCAAGGCCCTCATGGGCGGCGCCGCGGGTCAAGCCAACTCGGTTGAGCGTCCCTCCGGCGTCCTTGGAACGCTCGGCAAGGTTGCAGGCTTCGCGGCGCTCGGCGGCGTCGGCGCATCGCTCCTCGGTGGCATCGGCGGCGCTGGCGGCATCACGACCGCCCTCGGCGGCCTCTCCGGGATGATGAAGGGCATTCTCGGCATCACGGCCGGCCTCGGCTTCGGCGCTCTCGCCACCGGCGGCGCCAGCACAGCGTTCGGCGCGCTGACCGGCGGCTTCCAGAGCCAAGAAGCCCGCAAGCTCACCGGCTTGACGCGCACCGACAAGGGGCCGGGCTCGATGCTCGCCTCCCTGCCGACCCCGGCGATGTTCGAAGACATCATCGCCGCCTTCATGATGGACTTCGTCAAGGACAAGCAGAACGAGATCGAAGGCAAGCTCGACAAGCTGCGCAAGTCGGCCGAGTCCGGCGACGGCGACAAGGCCGGCGACAAGGCGGGCGGCTTCTTTGGTGGCTTGCTGACCAAGATCCCGATTGTCGGCGGCCTCATCGGCAACGGCCAGGACGCGGCCAAGGGTGGCAGCTCCGAGTCGCGCAACATCGAGTTCGAGCAGCTCAAGAACGAGATGCAGAAGCTCTCCCAGATGCAGCAGGCCATGTCGAACGTGCTGAACGAAATCCACAACCTCGCGATGAGCGCCATCCGCGCCATCAAGGGCTGAGACTTCATTCTTGCAATGAAAAAGGCGCCCAGCAGGGCGCCTTTTTTTGTTGTGTACGGTGCCCGCGGCTTCGCTGGGCAGCTCCGTGCACCGATGCCGCCTGGCGAGGTCGTCACCGGCGCGACGACGGCGTGTTCATCGACGGCTTGGCGACTGCTCGGGACACCGATCTCCCGCAAAGGGCCCCGCGACAGACGAGATCAGTGGCGTCGCAGCAACTGCTACGTTAGACGCTGTCCAACCCTCGAGCCAATCCAGCTCGAACCGGAGGAATTCCATGTCTCTCGTCCAGAAGCCCGCCCCTGACTTCAACGCCGAAGCCGTCATGCCCAACGGCGAGACGAAGAACATCAAGCTCTCGCAGTTCAAGGGCGAGAAGTACGTCGTGCTCTTCTTCTACCCCTTTGATTTCACCTTCGTGTGTCCCACCGAGATCCTCGCGTTCTCCAACCACATCGAAGAGTTCAAGAAGCGCAAGGTCGAGGTCCTCGGCGTCAGCATCGACTCAGCCCACACCCACCGCGCCTGGCGCAACACCAAGGTCGAAGAGGGCGGCATGGGCAACATCAGCTACCCGCTCGTCGCCGACGTCACCAAAGACATCGCCCGCAGCTACGGCGTGCTGCTCGAGGGCGGCATGGCCTTGCGGCACGTTCCTCATCGACCGCAACGGCATGGTCCGCCAGGAGACCATCAACGACCTGCCGCTGGGCCGCTCCATCGAAGAGACGCTCCGCCTCGTCGACGCGCTTCAGCACACCGAAGAACACGGCGAGGTCTGCCCCGCCGGCTGGAACAAGGGCAAGGCCGCGATGAAAGAGACGTACAAAGGCGCCGCCGACTACCTGAAGGAGCACGCCAAGAGCCTGTGACTCTCGCGCTGCCGCGACGATGGGCGCCTGATGGGCGCCTTTCTTTTTGCTGATCACCACCCCGACACCCACGGACGGCGGCTGACGAAAGAAAAGACCCCGCCGAAGCGGGGTCTTGGACGACGTCGCAGGAG
>JBKJNL010000730.1:0-4897 GCA_046593615.1 Myxococcota bacterium
ACGACGACGACGCGGCTGCCTTGCTGAACTGTCGGCCCCGGCCTAAGCGGGCGCCGTCGTCTCGCTCGTTTCCGGAGGTTCCATGTCCGCGCCCACCCGCTCCCGTGCCGCCCGCGCTGCGGCGCTCGCACTCACCGTCGCTGCTCTGCTGTCGTTTGCTTGCGAGCAGAAGAAGCCCGCCGACCCCGCAGCCGGGAACGCGACGCCCACGACGACGACGACGACGACCGCCTCAGCGCCGCCCGATGCTGCGGCTGACGCCGACACGATCCTGTTCGGCGAGGTTGGCTCGCTCACCGGCGCCCAGGCCACCTTTGGCCAGTCGACCAAGCAGGGCGTGCAGATGGCCCTCGACGAGGTCAACGCCAAGGGCGGCATCCTGATCGACGGCAAGCCAAAGAAGGTCGCCGTGCGCGTCTACGACGACCAGGGCAAGAGCGAAGAGGCCGCCAACGCCGTCTCGCGCCTGATCAACCAGGACCACGTCGTCGCCATCCTCGGCGAAGTGGCGTCGTCGAATTCGCTGGCGATGGCCCCCAAGGCCCAGCAGGCGCAGGTGCCGATGGTGACGCCGTCGTCGACCAACCCCAAGGTCACCGAGGTCGGCGACTACATCTTTCGCGTGTGCTTCATCGATCCCTTCCAGGGCACCGTGATGTCGAAGTTCGCGCTCGACACGCTGAAGCTGAAGAACGTCGCCATCCTCAAGGACAACAAGAGCGACTACTCGCTCGGCCTCTCGCAGTTCTTCAGCGAGCACTTCACGAAGAACGGCGGCACCATCGTCGGCGAAGAAGCGTACTCGCAGGGCGACACCGACTTCCGCGGGCAGCTGACCGCGCTCAAGGGCAAGAAGCCCCAGGCCATCTACGTGCCCGGCTACTACACCGACGTCGGCGTCATCGCCCGCCAGGCCAAAGAGCTCGGGCTCGCGGTGCCGCTGCTCGGCGGCGACGGCTGGGAGTCCGAGAAGCTGTTCGAGCTGGGCGGCTCGGCCATCGACGGCTCGTACTTCAGCAACCACTACTCGACCGATGACCCGACGCCGCGCGTGCAGGAGTTCATCAGGGCCTACGAGGCCAAGTACGGCAGCAAGCCCGACTCTCTCGGCGCCCTCGGCTACGACGCGGCCATGGTGGCTGTCGAAGCCATCCGCCGCGCCGGCTCGCTCAATGGCCCCAAGGTGCGCGACGAGCTGGCCAAGACCAACGGCCACCCCGGCATCGCCGGCACCATCACCCTCGACGCCCAGCGAAACGCCGTGAAGCCCGCGGTCATCCTGCAGGTCAAGGACGGCAAGTCCGTCTACGTCACGACCGTGAACCCGTGAGCGCGCGCTCCTGAGGCTCGTCCTCTGGAGGCCTCCTCTGGAAACGTCCTCTGGAAACGTCCTCTGGAAACGATGAACCCCGCGGCGACGCGGGGTTTTTTCTGTGGACGCTGACCAGCAGCGACCTCGTGACAGGGACCGATCAGGGGCTGGTCAGCTCATTCCTCGTCGCCGCCGGAGAACCAGAGGGACACGGCCATGACGAGGAGGGAGATGGGGTTCATGCCATCTCCTTGAGCACCGACCGTGCCGTCGCCGGACAGGCGCTGCGCCGCGATCGCGCGAGGCGAACGTGAGGCAAAGCACCCCAACTGTGCCCTCGCCCGCGCCGCCTCGAGCCGCCGACCGGGACAGCCAGACCCTGGGCACGGATCGAAGCCGATCTGAGGTTCGATTCAGGTGAAATGCACCTCGATCCACTGCATCAGGCTGCCGTTTCGGAGAATAGTGCGAATCTGCATTCGCGAAACACGCAACGGCGGTGGGTGTAGGTCCGAAACCTTCCGGGTCAGCCCCGGAGGACCCGATGCCCAGCGTGACCGGCCCCAGCCCCTCGCCCTCCCCCACGCCCAACAACGTCGGCGGCAACGTCGGCGGCAACGTCTCAGGCAACGTCGCCGGCAACGTCGGCGTCGCCCCGCCGGCCGTGCCCGTGCTTCCCGTCGTCAGCGACGGCTTCGAGCTGGCGTCGTCGCTGAAGCAGAAAAAGGCCGCCGAACGGGCCCTCGGCGTCATCGGTTACCGCCCCGGCACCGTCGACGGACGCATCACCGACAACACCCGCGCTTCGCTGAAGACGTTTCAGCGGGCCCGCGGCCTCGAGCAGACCGGTGAGCTCGACAAGAAGACCTACCTCGCCCTGCGCGGCGTCGAGAAGCAGACGAAGCGTGGCATCCAGACCGCGGGCCTGATGAGCCAGGGCACCAAGGTCATCGAGCAGCGCCTGAAGCGCCTCGGCTACGACGTCGGCGCCGTCGACGGCCTCTTCACGACGAAGACCGCCGCCGCCGTCAAGCTGTGGAAGGCCGACCAGAAGCTCGACGTGAACGGCCTGCTCGGCCAGAGCGGCCGCAAGCTGATGAAGAAGGACGTCGAGAGCCTCTTCCACAAACCCTTCCGCTCGCGCGTGAAGAACACCGCTGCGCACCAGCGCGCCGATCGCCAGGCCGAAGCCGCCGTCAAAGCCCCCGGCGCGCTGCGCGTCGGCGACCACGGCCCCGCCGTCGCCACCATCCAGCGGCACCTGCGCTCGGCGGGCTTCGACCCCAGGCGCACCGGCGGCGTGTTCGACGAGCGCACCGCGGGGATGGTCAAGGAGTTCCAGCGCAAGAGCGGCCTCGAGCCCAGCGGCGTCGTCGGCTTCGGCACCTGGAAGAAGCTGCGCCAGGCCCAGATGGAAGCCCGCGCTGGCGCAGGGTCGGCGACGTCGCCGACGCAGCGCGTGGGCGAGCGCTCGGGGGCCGTGAAGAACACCGAAAAGATCCTGCAGAAGCTCGGCTTCAACCCCGGCACCGTCGACGGCCTCTATTCAAAGAACACGCAAAAGGCGCTCGACCGGTTCCGCACGGCCTACAGCCTCGGCGGCCGCGGCCAGGGCGTTGGCCCGGCGACGCTCAAGGCGCTCAAGGCCGCGACCCGGGGCATCTCGGCCTCGCAGCTCGTGCGCATCATGCCCGGCCTCGACGGTGCGCGCGCCCGCAAGGTGCTTCCCCACCTGAACCGCGCGATGTCCGAGTTCGGCATCACCACCAAAGAGCGCCAGGCGGCCTTTCTCGCCCAGCTCGGCCACGAGAGCCTGTCGCTGAAGTACTTCGAGGAGATCGCCTCGGGCGCCGCCTACGAAGGCCGCGTCGACCTCGGCAACGTCCGCCCCGGCGACGGCGTCCGCTACAAGGGCCGCGGGCCCATCCAGCTCACCGGTCGCGCCAACTACCGAAACGTCGGTCGCGCCCTCGGCCTGCCTCTCGAGCGCAAGCCAAAGATGGCGGCCCGCGTCAGCGTCGGCTTCCGCACCGCCGGCTACTTCTGGGCCTCGCGCGGCTTGAACGGCCTCGCCGACAGCCGCGCCATCGACGCCATCTCGCTGCGCATCAACGGCGGCACCAACGGACTGCAAGATCGCCGCGACCGCTACGCCCTCGCCAAGCGCGTGCTTGGGATCTGAAGGTCCCTAAGATGCGCCCATGACCGATGATCGAAAGCGTCCGCCGGCTCGTTCTTCCGGTGGACCGCCGTCGGGGACCGGCGCGCCGGTGGGTCCCGCCGGTGCCGCAGGCTCGGTCAAGTCGATGAGGAACAGCGTCGGGCCGGTGCGTGGCCTGCGCGGCGGCGTCGTGCGTCCCATCCCGGCGTTGCCTGAGAAGCCCGTGACCAAGGAGGCCGCCGCCGACGTCGTCGCCCTCGTCGCCCGCGCCCGCGCCGCCCTCGACGACGGCGACGGCGACGCCGCCCGCGACGCGCTGGTCTCGGCCGAGGCCCGGGCTCCCAACGACCGCGATGTGCTGTTGCTCAAGGCCCTGGTGCTGTGCGCCGACGAAAACGGCGACGAAGCCGCGGCGGTGCTCGAGCGGGCCCAGCAGCTGTTTCCCGACGACGTGCTGGTGACGGCCACGCGGGCGCTGCTGCTGCTCGACGTGCTCGGCGACGGCGAGGCCGCGCTGCCGCTGCTCGAAGAAGCCCTGGCCTACGCCCGCGAAGCCGACGCCGAAGACGAAGCCGACGAAGACGAATTGGCCGGGCTGTGCGCTACGCTCACCACCCGCCTCGTCGACGCGCGCTTGAGCGTCGGCGACGTCGAGGGCGCCATCGCCGCCGGCCGCGAAGCCGTCGACATCGACGACGAGCCCGAAGCCCGCGCCGCCCTGGCCCGGGCCCTGTTCGCCAGCGGCGACGTCGACGGCGCCGGCCGCGAGATCGCCGTGACCCTGGCCATCGATCCACCGAGCGCGTCGTTGCACGCCATTGCCGGCCGCATCTTCGTGGCCCGCGGCAACGAAGAAGCCGCCCACAAAGCGTTCTTGCGGGTGCGGTCGATCGACGACACGGCGGTGGTGCCGCCGCGGCTGACGGCTGCCCGCTTCAAGGCCATCGTCGACGACACCTTGCAGAAATTGCCCGAACCGCTGCGGGGCTACCTGCGCACCGTGCCGCTGGTGGTGCAGGCCCGCGCCGACCTCGCGCTGCTGCAAAAGGCCGAGCGGTCGCCGGCCACACCGCTGCTGCTCGAAGGACCGGCGCGGCTGCCCGGCAGCGGCGATCCCTTCGCGCACCGGCCCACGCGGGCCCTGCTGTTCCAGCGCAACGTCGAGCTGCTCGCCGAGGACGAAGACGACGTCGGCGCCGTCGTGGCCGCCTGCCTCGTCGAAGGCCTCGGCACCTTTCTGGCCCTCGAGGTCGACGACGATGGGCCGGTGAACCTGGCCTCCCTCGCAGGCGACGACGACGACGAAGACGGCATCGACGAAGACATCGACGAAGAGGGCGATGACCTCGACGACGAAGACGACGACCTCGACGACGACCTCGACGACGAAGACCAAGAGGGCGACGACGACGACGGCGACGGCG
>JBKJNL010001045.1:0-3787 GCA_046593615.1 Myxococcota bacterium
GCTGGCGTTGTCGACAAAGATGCCGGCGCCGTCGGCGGCGATGCTCGCGCGAAATGACGTGACCGCCGCGGCGAACTGGGCCAGCTGGAAGTTGCTGCGGCCGACGAAGTAGTGGGCCTGATCGACAAACGGCGAGGCCGGAAAGGCCGCGACCATGGCGTTGAGCGCGGTGATCGCACCGGCGAAGTCGCCCAGCTCGTAGCGGCACCGCCCCGAGAGATAGGCCGCGTTGTCGGCCCGCGCCGACGCCGGAAAGTCCTGCGTCAGCTGGTCGAACTTCTGGCGGGCGACCGTGAAGTCACCGGCGTCGTAGAGGGCGAGCCCCTCCTGGAACAGGGCCTCGTCGGCGCCAGCGAGTTCTCCTTCGCCTTCGGCGACGACTTCGCCTTCGCCTTCCGCGACGACTTCGCCTTCGCCCTCGGCGGCGCCTTCGCCTTCGCCCTCGTTTGCACCATCGCCGGGCGTGGTCGTCGTCGAGCAGCCCGCGGTGGCCAGCGTCGAAAGTGCAAAGGTAAGCAAGACTACTTGGGTTTTCATGATATCTCCTTCAGGTCGGTTCGGCAGCAAGGACCGGCTCAGCAGCCGGCAGCGTAGCTCTCGGCGCGCGTGGTCTCCGCCGAGGCGGGAAAGCTGGTCTGCAGCGTGGTCAGCGCCGCCGCCGCTGCGGCGCAGTTGCCCTGGTCGACAAAAACGCGAACTTTGTAGTACATTGAGTTGTCGACATACTGGCTGTCGGGAAAGCCGACGATGACGGCCTCGAAGCCGCCGAGGGCGACGTCGAGCTCGGCGAGGGCGTAGCTGCTGCGCGCCGAGTAGTACTGGGCGTTGTCGGCGTAGCTCGAGGTGGCGTCGACGAAGCCCAGGACGCGGTCGAACTGGACGCGGGCGGACGCAAAGGCGTCGCCGTCGAAAAAGGCGCGGCCGTGGTAGTAGCCGCCGTTGTCGGCGTAGCTGCTGTCGGGGTAGGCGGCTTCAAAGGCCACAAAGGCGACGACGGCCTCGTCGAGCAGGCCGGCCTCGTAGCGGGCGCGGCCGCTGTAGTAGCTGGCGTTGTCGGCGTAGGTGGCGGTGGCGTCGGCGGCGACGGCGGCTTCGAAGTCCGGCACCGCGCCGACGAAGTCAGAGAGCTCGTAGCGCGAGCGGCCGGTGAAGTAGGCCGCCGACGACGAAAACGGCGACGCCGGTTCGGCGGCGCGCATGGCCAGCAGCGCGACGATGGCGTCGTCGTACAGGCCCTGCTCGTAGCGGCACTTGCCGCCCAGGTAGCCGGCGTTGTCGTGGCGCTTGGAGTCGGGGAAGCGGGCCACCAGCTCGTCGAACTTCACCTGGGCGCCGGCGTAGTCGGCGGGCTCGGCGTCGTAGAGGGCGAGGGCGGCCTGGAAGAGCTGCTCGTCCTCGGCCAGCGGGGCGTCGCCGTCGGCCAGCGGGCTCTTCTCGGGGGTGCAGCCGAGGACGCCAGCGGTCCCGACGATGGTCCCCACGATGGGCCCGACCAAGGGCCCGACGAAGAGGCCGACGAGCACGAGGGTCGAAGCGAGGCGTGGCAGTTGTTTTTTCGTCATGGGGGATCCGATCAGGGTTCACAGGATTGTTCGAGGGCCACGGCGGCGGTGCGCAGCTCCGAGGCACCGGGCGGCAGGTGGGTCTGCGCCAACGCTGCTTCGCGGGCGCAGGCGGCGCGGTCACCGGTCTTTTTCAAGAGCGCGGCGAGGCCGAGGCGGGCGTCGACCGAGCGGGGCTCGACGTCGAGGATGTTGTCGAACAAGACCCGGGCTTCGACGTCGGCGCCGCGGGCCGCCAGCGACGACGCGAGCTTGCGTTGGCTCGGCACGTGGTCGGCGTCGATCAACAGCGCCGCGCGCCAGGTCGCTTCGGCGGCGCTCTGGTCGCCCTTCTGGGCCTGCACGAGGCCGAGGTTGAAGGTGGCCGAGACCGAGCGCGGGTTCTGGGCGATGGCCCGCTTATAGGTGGCGATGGCGTCGTCGACGCGGCCGCTGCGCGCATAGGCGACGCCGAGGTCGAGCAGAGCCCGGGCGTAGTCGGGTCGGGCTTTGAGGGCGTTCTGGTAGGCGTCGATGGCTTGCGGATACTTCTTTTGCTGGCTGTAGAGCTTGCCGAGGTTGACCCAGGCCGGCGCGTACGACGGCGCCCGCGACAGCACGTCGAGGTAGAGGCGTTCGGCTTCGTCGACGCGGCCAGCGGCGATGAGCGTCAGGCCGAGGTTGTTTTCGGCGGCGTGGTAGCCGGGCCGCTGCTCGATGGCGGTGCGGTAGGCGGCGATGGCGGCCTCGATGTTCTTTGCTTCCTTCTCGATGACGCCGAGGTTGAAGTAGGCCTCGGGATAGGCGCCGCCGCTCTTCTCGATGGCCGCGAGATAGTGGGTGCGGGCGGCGGCGTTGTCGTCTTGTCGGCTGGCGACCAGGCCGGCGAGGAAGTGGTGCTCGGGGTCTTCGGCGTCGATGGCCAGCAGCTCATCGGCCTGCTGCTTGGCCCGGGCGAGGCGCTGGCGATCGAGGGCCAGGCGCAGCAGGCGACGGCGTGGGCCGACCGCTTGCGGCGCGAGGCGGATGGCCTGTTGGTAGGCGTCTTCGGCGCCGTCGAGGTCGAGGGTGGCCTCTCGTTGTTGGCCGATCAGGGTCTGCACATCGGGGAGATCGGGCGCGAGGTCGGCGGCCACGGCCAGCATGCCGCTGGCGCGGGCGGCGTCGTCTTTCTTGCCGGTCGACAGCCAGGTCCGGGCGACGCCGAGCCGGATCTCGACCTGGGCCGGCGCCCGCTCGATGGCCTTTTCAAACGTGGCCCTGGCGTCGTCGCTGCGCCCGGCCTCGAGCTGTGCGGCACCCAGCGCCACCAACGACGACGCCCGCTCTTCGTTGCTGCCGAACTGCGAGGCCTGGGTGAACACCGCGAGGGCTTCTTTGTTGCGGTCGGTCGCGCTGTAGAGGCGCCCGAGGGCCCGCAGCGCCGAGCCGTAGCCGGGGCGCACCAGCAGCGCGCGGCGCAGCTCGCTCTCGGCGCCGGCGTTGTCTTTCTGCTTCGACAGCGCGCGCGCCAACAACACGGCCACGCGCGGATCCTGGGGCGCGAGGCTCGCGGCCCGCCGCAGTTGAATGACAGCGTCGGCCAGCTTTTTTCGCTCGAGCAGCGCGGCACCGTACTCGACGGCCACCGCCGCCGAGCCAACATGGGCCGCGGCGAGCGGCGCAAACGACGCGAGGGCACCGTCGACGTCGCCGCGCTTGATGGACTCTCGCGCCGCCGCGTGCGCGGGCGAGACCGGCGGGGTGTCGCTGGTGTCGACGTCGTCGCCGTCGGCGGAGACGGGTGCGGCGTCGACGCGGATCACGCGCTCTGCGGTGCCGCGACGCATCGCGACCTCCTCGAGGGTGAGGCCCAGCGCCGGCAGCATCACCAGCGTCGTCAGCATGGGCCAGAGCCGCGAGCTTCCGTGGACGCTCACGAGCGCGCTCCGGCATCGGTCGGCCCGGTGTTGGTGTTCGTCGTGTTCGTCGTCGTCTGCAGGGCAGGCGTCAGCAGCGCGGGTGCTGGCGGCGACGCGCCAAACGCGACCTGCAAGGCCGCGCCGAGCCCGCGGGCGTGGACGTTCTGGATCTCGAGTCCGGGGCGGGCGTTGACTTCGAGCACCATCGGACCGCGCTCGCGATCGACGACGACGTCGACGCCGAGGTAGCCGAGGTGGACGGCGCCGGCGGCCCGCCGGGCGGTCTCGAGGATCCCCGGCCAATCGGGCAGCTGCACGCCCAGCAGCAACCCGCCGCCTTCGGGG
>JBKJNL010000009.1:0-3182 GCA_046593615.1 Myxococcota bacterium
GAGATCCGTCAGGTAGAGAAGAAGCTGCGCACTCGCGTCAAGAAGCAGATGGAGAAGCAGCAGAAGGAGTACTACCTGAACGAGCAGATGCAGGCCATCCAGAAGGAGCTGGGTGACCGGGACGAATTCAAGAACGAGCTCAACGAGCTCGAGTCGAAGATCAAGTCGAAGAAGATGAGCAAGGAGGCGAAAGATCGCTGCCTCAAGGAGCTCAAGAAGCTGAAGCAGATGTCCCCGATGTCTGCCGAGGCGACGGTGGTGCGCAACTACCTCGACTGGGTGATCGCGCTGCCGTGGGAGGACAAGACCGAGGACCGCCACGACATTAACGAGGCAGAGAATATCCTCAACCTCGAGCACTACGGTCTCACCAAGGTCAAGGAGCGCATCCTCGAGTACCTCGCCGTGCAGGCGCTGGTGCCCAAGCAGCGTGGACCGATCCTGTGTCTCGTCGGACCGCCGGGCGTCGGCAAGACGTCGCTCGCGCGCTCGATCGCGCACGCGACCAACCGCAAGTTCGTGCGCCAGTCGCTGGGCGGCGTGCGTGACGAGGCCGAGATTCGCGGCCACCGCCGCACGTACATCGGCGCGTTGCCGGGCCGCATCATCCAGGGGCTCAAAAAGGCCGGCACCAACAACCCGGTCTTTCTCCTCGACGAGATCGACAAGCTCGGCCACGACTTCCGCGGCGACCCGAGCTCGGCGCTGCTCGAGGTGCTCGACCCCGAGCAGAACAACACCTTCAGCGACCACTACCTCGACGTGCACTTCGACCTGTCGCGGGTGCTGTTCATCGCGACGGCCAACCAGCTCGACACGATCCCGGCGCCGCTGCGCGACCGCATGGAGATCATCGAGGTGCCTGGTTATACGTTTGAAGAGAAGCTCAACATCGCCAAGCAGCATCTGGTGCCGAAGCAATACAAAGAGCACGGCATCACCCTCGAGCACATCGAGCTGCCCGACGAGACCCTGCTGAAGATCGCCACCAGCTACACCCGCGAAGCCGGCGTCCGAAACCTCGAGCGCGAGGTCGCCAGCGTCGCCCGCAACATCGCCGTCGACGTCGCCAAGCACGACGCCGCCAAGGGGCCGTTCACCAAGGTGGTGGTCGACATCGAGCGCCTCGGCAAGATCCTCGGCGCCGAAAAATACTACAATGAATCCGCTGAGCGGACCTCGCTGCCGGGTGTGGCCACGGGCCTCGCCTGGACGGCGGCCGGCGGCGACCTGCTGTTCATCGAGGCCACGCGCATGGGCGGCAAGGGATCGTTGATCCTCACCGGCCAGCTCGGCGACGTCATGAAGGAGTCGGCGCAGGCGGCGATGTCGTGGATCCGGTCCAAGGCTGTCGACCTCGGCGTCGCCAAGTCCATCGACGACCACTTCCTCGACCGCAGCGACCTGCACATCCACTTCCCGGCCGGGGCCATCCCCAAAGACGGACCCTCGGCCGGCGTGACCATCACCACCGCCATCGTCTCGCTGCTGACGTCGAAGAACGTTCGCGCCGACACGGCGATGACCGGTGAGGTCACCCTGCGCGGCCACGTGCTGCCCGTCGGCGGCATCAAGGAAAAGGTGCTCGCGGCCCACCGCGGCGGCATCAAGCGCATCATCATGCCGGCCCGCAACGAAAAGGACCTGCAAGACATCCCGAAGAACGTGCGTGACGAGATGGAATTCATCTTTGCCCGCGTCGTCGACACCGTGCTCGAGAACGCGCTCGAAGGCGGCTTCCACATGAAGATCGCCACCCAGCCGGGCGCCCAGGCTTGAGCGCTTGATTGAGTTGAGTGCTTGAAGGCACTCACGTGAGAACGAGAGAGGCCCCAGGGCCTCTTTTGTTTTGCCCCTGCTCTCAGGTCAAAGGCGCAAAGGCAGGCGAAGCCGCTGCGCGCGAAACTCGACAGCGCCCATGACGCGGGGTACGCCGGGGCATGCGCATCCACGCTCCTCTCAAGCTCGCCTGCGGGCTCGCCTTTTTGGTGCCGGTCTTGACCATCGGCTGCCAGCCCACCCGCGGCTTCTGCCAGGCCTCGGCCGACTGCGAGTCCGAATTCTTCGGTGTCGAGATCCCCGACGCCGCCGGCAAGGCCGACGACGACGTCGCCGTGTGCATCGCCAACCAGGACGGCTTGCTCGCGGGCTTCCGGGCCAACGACGAAGAGATTTGCCAAGAGGCCGCCAACGCCCTCGAGGCCTATTACGCCTGCGTCGGCAGCGAATTCGCCGACAGCAGCGACGGCTGCGACGCGGTCGGCGAAGACTGCGAAAACGAATTCCAGGACTTCCAGGAAGTGCAGCAGGACATCAACGGCGACGAATGCTCACAGAACGAGACCTGATCATGAAGCTGCTGCAAAATCCCCTCGCCGGCCCCGTGCTCATGGCTGCCGTCGCCGTCGTGGCTTTGACGTCGTCGTGCACGACGCAGAATTTCTGCGCCAAGCGCACCGAGTGCGAAGCGCAAGAGAACGATCGCGACCTCGAAGACGACAGCACCCGCGTCTGCGCCGCGCAGTTCGACGCCCGCATCAACGCGCTGCGGGCCAATGAAGAACAAGACTGCCAGGTGCTCGCCGACGCCGAGCTGGCGCTGGCAGCCTGCCAGGCGGGCTTGAAGTGCGACGACTTCTTTGAGTCCGATCTCGGCGGCGAGTGCGACGACGAGATCGACGACGTCGACGACGCCCGCGGCGACGCCGACGGCCTGCAGTGCACGGCCCAGGACTGAGCCGCAGACCCGAGCCGGTGCGGTCGTGGATCGCAAGCAGCAACACGATCGCGACGTCCCAGACGGCGGCACCCCGCAGGGCCGAGCGGCACGTTCAGGGCGTGCCGTTGCGCATGTGTGTCGGCGTCGCCGCCGTCCACGTCGCCGACGAAAACGCCGTGCCGGTGGAGCGCTCGACCGCGATGAAGTCACGCCAGCCGCCGGCGCCGTTTGAGGAGATCGTGACCAGGTCGGCCTTGCCGTCGCCGTCGAAGTCACCGACCCGGGTCGCGTAGGCGTTGCCGTTGCCGCCGTTGCGCATGTGGCCGGGCGTGCTCGCCGCCCAGGTGCGCGAGGTGAAGCCGCTGCCGGTGGAGACCTCGAGGGCCGCCCAGTCGCGCCAGCCGCCGCCGCCGTTCTTGGTGACGGTGACGAGGTCGTCTTTGCCGTCGCCGTTGAAGTCGCC
>JBKJNL010000012.1:0-2939 GCA_046593615.1 Myxococcota bacterium
CGCTGCGTGGTGCACGACGAAATCGGATTGCGCGCTCTCGTTGTCGAGTTGTTCGCCAAGTACCGCCAGCCGATTCTTGTCGAAGAATTCCTGCCGGGGCGCGAGTTCACCGTCGGCGTCCTGGGCGACCCGGCAGACGGCCGCAAGCCGGTGCTGCTGCCGCCGATGGAGATCGTTTTCATCGCCCCTGACACCACCCATCCGGTGTATGCCTTTGAAGACAAGCTCGATTGGACAAAGAAGATTCGCTACGACCGCCCGGCGGTCATCGATGCGCCCTTGCAGGCGAGCATCGAAGCGACCGTCAAGGGCGCCTGGCACGCCCTCGGCTGCCGCGACGTCGCCCGCTTCGACCTCCGCTGCGACGCCCGTGGGCAACCTTGCTTCATCGAGGCCAACCCGCTGCCGGGCCTGACGCCGGGGTGGAGCGACCTGTGCCTGATCGCCGAAGCGGCCGGGCTGTCGTACGAGGCCTTGATTGGCCGTGTGCTGGCGCCGGTGATGCGTCGACGTGAGGAGCTGCGATGACCATCGAAGGCAAAGGCAACGCCGACGCCCGCTACGAGGCCTGGACCACCGAAGGCGAGCCCATCGTCGACGCCACCACCGAAGGCGGCCGCTGCCGCGCCCGCGACCTCGGCTTGTTCTTTGGCACCGGCAAGCCGGGCAAGAACAACGCCATCACCGACGTAAAAGGCGTGAAGGTCGGCCACACCACCATCGTGCAGGGCACGGGCAAGCTCGAGGTCGGCAAGGGGCCGGTGCGCAGCGGCGTGACGGCGATCCTGCCGGTGCCGTCGGCGCAGGGCGAGAGCTCGATCTTCTGCCAGCGCTTGAGCGCGGCCGGCTTCGTCTTGAACGGCGCCGGCGAGATGATCGGCCTGACGCAGGTCAACGAGTGGGGCCTCATCGAGTCTCCCATCGTCTTGACCAACACCCTCGCCGTCGGCGTCGCCCACCAGGCCGTCGTCGAGCACATGCTCAAAGAGGTCCCCGAGATCGGGCAGGCCCACGACACCGTGTTGCCCCTCGTCGCCGAGTGTGACGACAGCTGGCTCTCCGACATCGCCGGCGGCCACGTGAAGGGCATCCACGTTCACGAGGCGTTGCAGCGGGCGTCGTCGTCGGCCCCGCTGACGCCGGTCCCCGAGGGCACCGTCGGCAGCGGCACCGGCATGATGAGCTTCGACTTCGCCGGCGGCATCGGCACGTCGTCGCGGCAGCTCAAGCCCGAAGAAGGCGGCTACGTCGTCGGCGTCCTCGTGCAGGCGAATTTCGGCCGCATCATGGACCTGCGCCTGGGCGGCCTGCCGCTCGGGCTGCTGATCGAGAACGACTTTCGCCACGTGCACAAGCGCGGCGGCGACTACGGCAGCATCATCGTCGTCGTCGCCACCGACGCGCCGCTGGTCTCGCACCAGCTCGGGCGCGTGGCCAAACGCGCGGCGCTCGGCATCGCCCGCACCGGCACGTGCGCGGCCCACGGCAGCGGCGAGATCATCCTGGCGTTCTCGACGGGCAACCGCCTGCCGCGCACGTCGGCGCGCCGGGTCCAGCACCTCGACGTGCTGTCTGACGAGCACCTCGATCCGATTTTTCGCGCCGCCATCGACGCCACCGAAGAAGCCATCGCCAACGCGCTCTGCATGTCCGGCGACGTCGTCGGCGTGAACCATCACCTCGCTCCGGGTCTGCCGCTCGACAAGGTGCGTGACGCCGTCGCGCGCTACTCGCCGTTCGCACCCAACGCCCAACCCATGATCGCGCGCAAGTAGCCCGTCGTTCGCGCGTCGTTCGCGAGACGCGCGCGTGCTACGGCTACGCCATGTTCGCCCTCGTCGTCGTCGTCGCCTATGTCGCCTGCGCCGAGCCGGCCCACGATCCCGCCGGTGATCCGCCGCCGCAGCTCGTCACGCCCGCGCAGCCACCGGTGGTGGTGCTCGACGCCGTGGCGCGCGAGCAGGCCATCGTCGTCGAGCTCGTGCCCGTCGGCGTCCCCGACGAGACCGGCCGCCTGGCGACGACGCTGCTCGTGGGCAGCCTGAGGGCCAGGCTGACGACGCACGACGTGCGCGGTCCCGAGACCCTCGACGCCGCAACGAAGAAAGCCGCGGCCGCATGCAGCGCGCGCGCCTGCTTCGACGCCGTCGCCACCGGCGCCAAAGTCGACGACGTCGTCCACGGCACCGTGCAGAAGATCGGCAACGGCGTGCTCGTGACCCTCGACCTCGGCGCCGCCCACGCGGTCTCGCAAGTCGACGACGCGGCCCAGCTCAGCACCGCCGTCGACACCGCCGTCGACGCGCTGATCGCGCAGCGACGGGCGCCGCTCAAGCCGGCCGCGACGAAGCCCGCGCCGGCGTCGTTGGGGCGGTCGTCGGCGACGGCGCCGGCGACCCCGCCAGCGACCGGCGCGCCCAACGACGACCTCGTGATGCTCGCCATCGACTACGCGCTGTTCTTCTTGCCGTTCGCCGGTTCGCCGTTCTTGCTGCCGCTGTCGCAAGGGCTGTTGCACGGCTTCGGCGGCAAGCAGATCGTCCACAACGACTACCCGCAGTGGTTCCTCGGAACCCTGGCCGGCTACGGCGTCTACGTCGTCGGCGGCCTCTTGTTCGTCGGCATGTACGTGTTCGCGATCTCGAGCGGAGGCAGCGCCATCGGCACTCTGCTCGGCGTTGGCTCGCTCGGGGTCCTCGCCTTGACGTTGGTGGCGGAGTCCGCGGTCGTGTGGTGGGTGGCGCGCCAGGGCGCAGTCAGCGTCGGCGACGGCGTCGGCAGCGCGTCAGACAAGGCGCTGCTGCGCGGCTCGCCATTGGCGTCGATCCCCGACGGCGCCGTTGTCGATGACGTCGCCGTCAACTTGTTCGATTAGCCCGCAGTACTCACTGAATACTCCGGGCAGTTGCGCCTCGGGATCGAGTCGCACTCCGTCGCGT
>JBKJNL010000067.1:0-6663 GCA_046593615.1 Myxococcota bacterium
GTCGGCCTGCCGACCGGCGTCGATCCGCGGCGCAAGCTGGTGCGGGTGCGGCGCACGTTTCGCCTCGACGACGTCGAAAACAACGGCGTCGTCTGAGGCCTTGTCGTGACCAACGCCACGGGACACCGGGGTCGCGCGGATTGACGCTCCGTCGACGACGAGAAATCAACGGCGATGAACGTTCAGATCCTGGGCACCGGCGTCTCGCTCGCGCCCCGCGTCGTGCTGAACGATGAGCTCGAAGACCGCCTCGGCATCCCCCGCGGTTTCATCCTGAAGCGCACCGGCATCGAGAGCCGCCGCGTGGTCAACGAGGGCACGACGACGTCACAGCTGGCCCTGCCCGCGGCGCTGCAGGCCCTCGACAACGCCGGGGTCGGCGCCGACGACGTCGACCTCATCATCGGCGCCTGCGCGGTTCCCGATCAAGCCATCCCGGCGACCGCGTGCTTCGTGCAGGCCGCGCTCAAGACCAGCGGCTCGATGTGCTTCGACGTCAACGCCAGCTGCTTCAGCTTTCCGGTGGCCTTGAACATCGCGGCCCAGATGATCGACAGCGGGCAGTCGAAGCGGGCCCTGATCTTTTCCGCCGACTGCGCCTCGATCGGCATGGATGAAAAGGCGCCGCAGTCGGCGGTGCTGTTCGGCGACGGTGGCGCCGCCGTCGTGCTCGGCCCCTCGACAGGCAAGAGCCGCATCGTCGGCCTGAAGATGAAGACGTTCTCCGAGGGCCGCTTCCTCGCGCAGATGCGCTTCGGCGGCACCGGCCAACCGCCGACGCGCGCGGATTGGGACGACAAGTTCGCGCGCTTCGAGATGGACGGCAAAGCGATCTTCAAGATGGCCGCCCAGCACGGCGACGGGTTCCTCGACGACTTCTTTGCCAAAGCCGGCCTCGCGCAGGCCGACTGGAAGCTCGCCATCCCGCACCAGACCAGCCTGCACGGCGTCACCATCTACTCGCGCAAGCTCGGCTTCCGCGACGACCAGGTCTTCAGCAACCTGAAAGACCACGGCAACTGCGTGTCGGCGTCGATCCCGATGGGGCTGCACCAGGCCATCACCGCCGGCCTCATCCAGCGCGGCGACCCGGTCTTGCTGCTCGGCACCGCCGCGGGCTTGAGCCTCGGCGTCCTCGGGCTCGTGTACTAGCCGTGCCGCGTGCACCACGTGCACCACGTGCACCGCATGCGTCGCGCGGGTCGCGTGCGAACGACGTCGGCGACATCCCGCCCGGCCGTCGCCTGTTGTTTCGCGCCCTGGCCCACGTCGTCAAAGACGTCGACGCCCGCCGCGTCTGGTGCCGCCACGACCTCGACGAGCTGTCGAGAGACGGCGGCCGCGACCCCGATCTCGAGCTGCTCGAGCTGCGGCTGCAGCGGCGGCTGCGACCCTTCTGGGACGTCGTCGTCGCCGTCGTCGTTGCCGTCTTTGTCGCCGGCGTCGCCGCCTTGTGGGTCGGCCTGCCGGCGCTGCTCGGGCGCTTCGGCGTCGCCGGCGACATCGCGTTGGCGGCGTTCGCCGGCTTCTTGTTTCACGGCTTGTTCATCCTCGTGGTGCACGAGGCGACGCACGGCAATTTGCTGGGCGGGACGCGCGATCGCTTTGTCGGCAACGTCGCGCTGGGGCTGTTGCTGATGCCGTACCTGGCCGAGAGCTACCAGCACACGCACCACGTGCACCACCGCTTGGTCAACCAGCACGACGACAACAACTGGACCCGCCACCGCGACGCGCTCTTTCGCCGCTCGCGGTTTCTCTACGTGCTCTACGAGCTGCTGCCGATGCTCAACAACATCGACCGCCTCGGCGGCAAGCCGGTGCGCCGTCGCCGCCGACAGGTGCTGGCCTCGTGGGCCGCCGCCGCATTCGTCGTCGTCGCCTGCGGGCCGCACCCGGGTTGGTGGCTGGCGGTGCTGGTGGCCACCAACACCGTCAACGCCCACCGCTTGTGGATCGAGCACTACGGCGTCTTTCAGGGCCAGGTCGCCAACACCTACGCGGCGCCGTTGTCGTTCGGCATTGGCCACCACGCGCTGCACCACCTGCGGCCGCACATCCCGGCGCCGGTGTTGATGGTCGGCCTGTGGTTTCGCCGCAAAGACGCCAGCCTGTGGACAGCGTTGCCGCGGGTGCTGTTCGATCGCCGCTGGCTGCACTTCCGCCTGCAGCAGCCCGACGTCGTCGACGGCACCGCCGCTGCCACGTCGCTTGCGGCCCGCGAGCGATGAGCGCGTCGGTCATGGGGCCACAGTCCGCTCACGCCGCTCAGGCCGCTCAGGCCACTGCCGCTGAGCGCTTCCTCGGGTGGCCGGCGGCGCTCATCGCCGGCGCGTTCGTGCCCGCGGCCTGGCTGTTGGGCGACGGCGCCACGCTGCTGCTCTACGTGGGCTTCAACGTCGTGTTCAACGCGCCGCACCAGATGGGCACCTGGGTGCGCGCGGCCCGCGAGCCCGCGCATTCCGCTCCAGGCCCGCTCGGGCCCGGGCGCGCCCGCTTCGTCGTCGTCGCCGTCGTCGTGCTGCTGCTGAGCCTGGCCCTGCACCTCGGGCGGCCGGCGACCAACGTGCTGCTCATCGACGCGCTGACCTACTGGGGCCTGTGGCATCTGGTGTCGCAGCACTTCGGTATCTCGCAGATCTTGCGGGGGCGGGCAGGCGAGGGCGACCGGCCCTGGCAGCGGCCCCGGAACCGGAACTGGCACCGCGGCTATTTTCTCGTGCTGCACGTCGCCGGCGTCGTCTACCTGCACGCCGCCGCGAGCCTGACCTTCACCGTCGGTGACGACGTCACGCAGCTGGCGCGCCTGCCGCTGCCGATGAGCGCGCGGCCCGCCATCGCCGTCGTCTGCGTCGTCGTCTTTGTCGCCGCGGCCGTTGTGCGTTTGTGGTTGGCGTTTCGGCACAACCGCCGGCGCTTCCACTACGAAGCCAGCAGCACCGCCGTCATCGCCGCCGCTTTCTTCGCCAGCCCCAACGTCATGATCACGGTCGTGGTCCTGACCTGCGTCCACAACATCCACTACCTCGCGCTGGTGCGCTCGACCCTCGCGCGCGATGGCGGCCCGGCCCCCGGACCCCGCCACGTCGTCGCCGCCGTCGTCTACTCGCTGGCCATCCACGCCGCGTTTCTGCTGGCGCCCGCCGCCGGCGCGACCATCTTTGCCGCCGCGGTCGCCACCCACTACCTCGTCGACGGCCGGCTCTGGCGCCTGCGCGACAACCCCCGCCTGGCGCGCGCGCTCGGGCTCAGCGCCCGCTGAAGCCAGACCCGGTCAGCGGGGCATCCGGCGCCGTTCACAGTGGTCGAGCCACGACGCGCCCGCGATGCCGAGCAGTGCGGTGCCGATGCCCGCCGCCAGGTCCACCGTCGAGTGCTGCTGCGTCGTCAACACCGTCGGCGCCAACACCGCCAACAGCAGCGCCAGCCGCCCGCGCCACGCCGGCTGCTGCAACCCCAGCGCCCAAAAGGCCACCACGGGGATGGTCACGTGCCCCGACGGGCAGGCGTTGTTGACGGTGTCGATGGTGGTGAACGTCCGGTAGAGCAGCGCGGTGACGACGTCGGTCTCGGGCAGCGGCGGGCGCGGCATGAAGGTCGGGCACAAGAGCCAGAACGTGAAGTTGCTGCCAATGGCGATGCCATAGGCGCGGAACATCGAGACAAAGGCCCGGCGCTCGTGGACCAGCAGCGGCACGATGAAGCCCAGCGAGAACAGCGCGAGATAGGGCCACATCGTCCACGGCCAGAAGGGCACGACGTCATCGAGCGGCGTCGTCCACGTCGGCCGCGAGTGCTCGGTCGGGCGGTGGTTCAAGAGCAGGTAGAGCGTCGAGTTGAGCGAGGCGGCCACGGCCACGATCACGAGCCGACGGCGCAGTGGCAGGGATCCAGGCTCCAGCGACACCGCCGCAGTCTGCCACTTCCGCCGCGCGCTAGACGACGCCGGCGCGGTCGAGCATCGCGTGCAGCAGCACGTTGCAGCCGGCTTCGAGGTGCTCGGCCTTTGCGTCTTCGATTTCGTTGTGGCTGATGCCGTCTTTGCAGGGGACGAAGATCATGCCCGACGGCGCCAGGCGGGCGGCGTAGATGGCGTCGTGGCCGGCGCCGGAGACGCAGTCCATGACCGAGTAACCCAGGGTCTTTGCGCCCTCGCGCACGGCGGAGACGCAGCCCGCTTCAAAGGGGCACGGCGGGAAGTACGAGACCTGCTCGATCGTGATCGGCAGCCCGGTCTCTTCGCTGGTCTTCTTCACGAACGCGCGGATCTCGGCGTCCATCTTGTTGAGCGTGACGTCGTCGACGTTTCGCAGGTCGATGGAGAATTTCACGCGGCCGGGGATGACGTTTCGGCTGTTGGGGTGCAGCTGGATGAAGCCGTTGGTGCCGCGGCCGTAGGGCGGGTGGCGCAGCGCCGTGGCCACCGTCTCTTGCATGATCTTCGTCGCCACCTGCAGCGCGTCTTTGCGCAGGGCCATCGGCGTCGGACCGGCGTGGGCCTCCATGCCCGTGACCTCGCAGTCGTACCAGCGCTGGCCCAGACAGCCGGTGACGACGCCGATCGTGATGTCGGCGTCTTCGAGCACCGGACCCTGCTCGATGTGGGCTTCGAAGTAGGCGCCGATGGGGTGATCGCCGGGCTCCTGGTCGCCGACGTAGCCGATGCGCGCGAGCTCTTCGCCGACGGTCTTGCCGTTGACGTCTTTGGCCGCGTAGCAGTGCTCGAGCGTAAAGGCCTTTGCGAACACGCCGCTGCCCATCATCACGGGGACGAAGCGCGAGCCCTCTTCGTTGGTCCAGAAGGCCACCTCGAGCGGCGCCTCGGTGACGATGTTCTTCTCGTTGAGCGTGCGGATGACCTCGAGGCCGGCGAGCACGCCGTAGTTGCCGTCGAATTTGCCGCCGGTGGGCTGGGTGTCGATGTGGCTGCCGGTGACGATGGGCGGCAGCGCGTTGTTCTTGCCCGCGCGGCGCATGAACACGTTGCCGATCTTGTCGGTGGTGATGGTCAACCCACAGGCCTTGCCCCACGAGACCACCAGGTCACGGCCCTGCTTGTCGAGGTCGGAGAGCGCCAGGCGACAGACGCCGCCCTTGGGCGTGGCGCCGATCTGGGCGAGCTCCATCAAGGCGTCCCACAGACGCTTGCCGTTGATCGCCAACCGACCCGCTGAACCGTCGCTGCTCATGGCTGCTCCCTGGAAATGTCGCGGTGCACCCGCCGAAGCGGCTGCGCGTGATGTGGCCGGAGGATTGTCCGCCGGCCTGCAAATCGCCATGCCCGTCGACGCCAACCGCCGACGCTGCCCATCGACGAACAGCGACCGCTCGGCCTGCCGCGCTGTGGCAGCTGTTCAGGCGCGGAGGGCCAGCGACTGCCCCGTGCTCGCCATCTGCCCCGAGCCCCACGACGTGATGCTGTCGTTGCCGAGCAGATGCAGCACATCGAGGTGCAGGTCTGACAAGGGACGGCGCTGGCTGCTGTCAGAGACGACCTGGCCGAAGCGCAGGTCGGCGCCGGCGCCGCACAAGGCGATGGGCAGGTTGTCGGTGGCGTGCAGGTCGCCGTCGGACATGTCTGAGCCGTAGAGCACCAACGTCGACGACAACACGCCGACATTCTGCAGCTGGGTGAGCAGGTCGGCGAGCAGGCCGCTGTGCACCTGGTTCATGCCGCGTTGGCGGGCGATGAGCGTGGCGTCGCCGCGGTTGTGGGCGCTGCCGTGGTGACCGGGCCCGTCGCCGAGGACTTCGGCGCAGTGCAGGTCGGAGGAGCTCGGGCCGTACATCAAGGTCGCGGCGTTCACCGATCCGCACTGCAGGGCCAGGGCGATCATGCGGTGCATGAGCCGGTAGCGCTCGAGGTAGCTCGTCTGGAAGTCGGAGAAATTTCCGGTCGGCGCCGCGGGCGGCTCGCCGCAACCGCTGACCGGTGCGTTCAGCTCGAGCTCGATGGCCCGCACCGAGTCGAGGTACGTCGACAACACCGGGCGGTACTCGCCGGGCAGGCGATCGCTGAGGCGCGTCGCGTCTTTGGCGAGGAAGTCGAGCACGCTCTTCTTCTTGTTGTGCAGGTGGCGAATCTGGGCCGCGCTGCCGTCGGTGACGCCAAAGATCTTGTCGAACATCTGGCGCGGGTCGGCGATGGGCGAGCGAAAGGTGTCGGCGCTCTGCCACGAGATGCGGTTCAGGTAGTCGTTGCTGTAGCCCGGGTGATCGTTGAGCGGGTGCACATGGTAGTAGGGCGCGCCGACCTCGAGAGAGCGCAGCGACGTCGGCGACTGCTGGGCCACCACCTGATCGAGCGACCGGCCGCAGCGCGCGACCGCGGCGTCGCCGAGCAGCACCGGCTCACACGACAAGAACGCGGCGGTGTTCTGCCAATGGGGGTCAACGCCGTCAAAGGTGTTGTGCAGGCCGCGCACGATCAGGGTGTGCTCGCGGTGGCCGGCGGCGACGAGCGGCGCGAGGGCTTCGTCGAAGTTCCAGTTGCCGTCGGTGGCGTTGGGCATCAACGCGCCGTTCGGAAAGAACACGCCGACGAAGCGGTGGCGCGGGTTCGCCTGGGCGCGGGCCTGTGCCGGCAAGATCGTCGAGAGCAGCGGCAGCGCGAGCTGCAGGCCCATGGCGCGCAGCACCGTGCGCCGATCCAGGTTCCACGAG
>JBKJNL010000166.1:0-5210 GCA_046593615.1 Myxococcota bacterium
AAGCACAAGGTGCGCTTCGTGACGGCGGCCTCGCTGTTCGACGGCCACGACGCGGCCATCCAGATCATGCGCCGGGTGTTGCAGCAGGAGGGCGCCGAGGTCGTGCACCTCGGCCACGATCGCTCGGTGCAAGAGGTCGTCGACGCGGCCATCTCTGAAGACGCGCAGGGCATCGCCATCTCCAGCTACCAGGGCGGCCACGTCGAGTACTTCAGCTACATGCTGCAGCTGCTGCGCGAGCGCGGCGCCCTGTCTGCCGACGGAACGGGCATCAACGTGTACGGCGGCGGCGGCGGCGTCATCACGCCGGCCGAGATCGAGCTGCTCGAGAAGCGCGGGGTGAAAAAGATCTTTTCGCCCGAAGACGGACGAAAAATGGGCCTGGTCGGCATGATCCGCTCGATGCTGGCCGACTGCGATCACCTGCCCGGTGAATTGTTGAAGAAATTGCCGGCATCGGCAGAGGGTCCCCTCTCGGCGCTGCAGGTGGCCCGGGCCATCACCACCCTCGAGCTCGGCGGCAGCGAAGAAGCCACCGACGACCAGAGGCGGGCGGCGCTGTCGTTGCGCAGCGACGTCAAGACGGTGCTCTCGGCCACGCAGCGCCCGCCGGTGGTGGGTTTCACCGGCACGGGTGGTGCGGGCAAGAGCTCTTTGATCGACGAAGTCCTGCTGCGATTTTTGGATGCCTATCCGAACAAAAAGGTGGCGGTGCTCTCGGTCGACCCGACCCGCAAGCGCACCGGCGGCGCGCTGCTCGGCGACCGCATCCGCCTGAACGCCGCCGCCCGCGCCGCCGACCGCGTCTTTGTGCGCTCGCTGGCCACGCGCCGCGCGCACCTGGCGACGTCGCCGGCCGTCGCCGACGCGCTGTCGTTGCTGTGCGCCGCCCGGTGGCAAGGCGCGGCCTTTGACCTGGTGGTGCTCGAGACCGCTGGCATCGGGCAGAGCGACAGCGAGGTGCACGAGCTCGTGCAGCAAGGCCTGGTCGACAAGAGCGTCTATGTGATGACGCCCGAGTACGGCGCGCCCTCGCAGCTCGAGAAGATCGACATGCTCGACTTCGCCGACGTTGTGGTGGTCAACAAGGCCGACAAGAAGGGCGCCCTCGACGCCGTGCGCGACGTGCAAAAACAAGTGCAGCGCAACAAGAAGCTCTTCAACCAGAAGCCGAGCGAGATGCCGGTGTTCGGCACGGCGGCGCACCGGTTTCACGACAAGGGCACGAACGCGTTCTTCAACCACCTGATGGACGAGCTCGGGCTCGCGCTGCCGGGCCTCGGCCGTCTCGAAGAGGGCGCGCCGGCCACCGACGCCATCATCCCGCCGGCCCGGGGCCGCTACCTCGGCGAGATCGCCGACACGCTGCGACAGCGCCGCAAGGTCATCGCCCACGACGCCGACAACGCCGCCCGCGTCGACGGCCTGCGCCGGGCGCTGCGTGAGTTGGGCACCACGCTGCCGGCCGTCGGCGAGCCCTTCGGCACCGCGGCCTGCATGGCGACAACCGAGAACGGCGCGGCCGTCGACGGCGCGGTGCGCACGATGCGCCAGCGCCACGACGCCTTGCTCGACGGCCTGGGCCGCGAGGCCAGAGACGTGCTCAAGACCTGGGACGCGCTCAAGGATGGCTACGAGCAGCCGCAACATTCGTATGTTGTGAGAAATAAGGAAATCAAGGTCGATAATTATACGACGTCGCTGTCGCAGCAGCAGATCCCCAAGGTCACCCTGCCCGACCTCGACGACTGGGGCGCGCGCGTGAAGTTCGCCATGAGCGAGAACGCCCCGGGCCGCTTTCCGTTCGCCGCCGGCGTCTTTCCGTACAAGAGGACGGGCGAAGACCCGACGAGAATGTTCGCTGGCGAGGGCACGCCCGAGCGCACCAACCGCCGCTTCCACTACGTCAGCAAGGGCCAGCCCGCGGTGCGGCTGTCGACGGCGTTCGACAGCGTGACGCTCTACGGCAGAGACCCGGCGGTGCGCCCCGACATCTACGGCAAGGTCGGCAACTCCGGCGTCTCCGTCTGCTGCCTCGACGACGCCAAGCGCTTGTACTCGGGCTTCGATCTGACGGCGCCGTCGACGTCGGTGTCGATGACCATCAACGGCCCGGCGCCGACGGTGCTCGCGTTTTATTTGAACGCCGCCATCGACGCCGCCGTCGAGCGCCGCCTCAAAAAAGACGGCCGCTGGCCCGAGGCCGAACAGAAGATCGGAGCGTTCTTTGCGGCCCGCAAGCAAGAGCGGCCCGTCTACCGCGGCGACCTCCCCCGTTTTGCGGATGGCACGGGGCACGACGGCATGGGCCTCGGCTTCCTCGGCCTGTCGTCAGACCGGATCGTCGACACGATGCCCGGGTGTGAGGGGCTCTACGCCAGCATCAAGGCCGGCGTGTTGGCGGGTGTGAGAGGCACGGTGCAGGCCGACATCTTGAAAGAAGATCAAGCCCAGAACACCTGCATTTTTTCGACTGAGTTTTCGCTCAGGGTCATGGGAGATATTCAGCAGTACTTCGTCGACCACAACGTCAACAACTTCTACAGCGTCTCCATCTCGGGCTACCACATCGCCGAGGCCGGCGCGAACCCCATCAGCCAGCTGGCCTTTACCCTCGCCAACGGCTTCACCCTGGTCGAGTACTACCGGGCCCGGGGCATGAGCGTCGACGACTTCGCCCCCAACCTGAGCTTCTTCTTTTCCAACGGCCTCGACCCCGAGTACGCGGTCATCGGCCGGGTGGCCCGCCGCATCTGGGCGGTGGCGATGCGCGACCTGTACGAGGCCTCTGAGCGCTCGCAGAAGCTGAAATACCATATTCAAACGTCGGGCCGTTCGCTGCACGCCCAGGAGATGGCGTTCAACGACATTCGCACCACTTTGCAGGCTTTCTACGCCATCGCTGACAACTGCAATTCTTTACACACGAATGCCTACGACGAAGCCGTCACCACGCCGACGGAAGAGTCGGTTCGCCGCGCCATTGCCATCCAATTGGTGATCAACCGCGAGCTCGGCATGATGAAGAACGAGAACCCGCTGCAGGGCTCGGCCCTGATCGAGCGCCTGACCGACATCGTCGAAGAGGCCGTGCTCAAGGAGTTCGAGGCCCTCGACGCCCGCGGCGGCGTGCTGGGCGCCATGGAGACCATGTACCAGCGCGGCAAGATCCAAGAAGAATCACTGTACTATGAAGAGAAGAAGCACTCCGGCGAGATGCCGATCATCGGGGTGAACACGTTCCTGCCCGACAACCAGGAATCGATGGTCAAGGAGACGACGCTCATCCGCAGCAGCGAAGACGAGAAGCAGTCGCAGATTGAAAACGTCGCGGCCCTGAACGAGCGCTTCGCTCCCGAGCGCGCCGCCGCCCTGCAGCTGTTGAAGGAGCGGGCCCGCGCCGGCGGCAACGTCTTTGAGGCCCTGATGGAGGCCGCCAAGGTCTGCTCGCTCGGCAGCATCACCGACGCCTTGTTCGAGGTCGGCGGCGCCTACCGCCGCTCGATGTAGCGCTACTGCAGGGCGATGGCGTCGACGCCGGCGGTGTCGCCGCCCGTGAGGATCACGGTGTCGCCCGGCAGCGCCGAGACGTGGCTGCGCGGCAGCGGCACCGAGCGCGTGACCGTCGCCACGCCGCGCCGCGAGATGCGCAGCGCGGCGCCGGTTGTGGCCACGACGGTGTCGTCAGAGAGCACGGTGAACGAGACGGCGTCGACGCCGGCACCGACGTCGACGTCGTTGCGCAGCTCGACGAGCTGCTCGCCGGCGAGCAGCAGCAGGCTCGAGCCGCGCAGCACGGCGACGTCGTTGAAGCGACGGCCGATCCGGTCGGCATTGCCCAGGCTCGTGGCCGGTGATCCACGGTCGTCGCGCCGCAACAACAGTGCCTGGGTCCCGACGAGGACGACGGCATTTCCGTCGGCGTTGGCCTCGGCATCGACGGCGACACCGACGGATGGGCTGCTGCCGAGGATCGACCCATTGGCATCCATCAAATACAGGCCATCGCTGGCAATCACCCAGTAGTCGTCCAGCGATTTCACGGCCCGGGCCCCGCAGGGCTCAAAGCCGACGGGGACGCGGACTTCGACGGTGTCGGTGCCGTCGGTGTCGATCAGGGTGTCGGCGGGGATGATGCCGGCGCAGCCGCCGACGACGACGACGGAGCCGGCAAACGCGCTGCAGCCGGGGTCGGTGACGCCGTCGAAAGCGTCGCCGTCGCTGAGGCCGTCGATCTTGAACGTGTCGCCAAAGACGTAGCCGGTCTGGCCGCTGGCCGAGCCACCGACGAGAAAGACGCGGCCGGCTTCGTCGGCGCTGGCGCAGGCGCCGGTCCCGAGCGCCGGCGGCAGGGTCTCGACGAGCCCCACCGTCAACGTTGCCAGCAGCATCGGCACCGGCAGCGTCGTCCCGTCGTCGGGCAGGGCCAGAAAGCCGGTGCGGCCCAGCGCCAGCGGCACGTCATCGGCCTTTCTCAAGGCGATGAATTCGAAGCGGGCGCTCGTCGCTGCGTCGGAGAACGGCAGGCGATCGGTGAGCTGGGGATCGACGCCGTCGCTGCCGCCAAGGTCGTCGACGTACTGCAGGTTGAAGGCGACCTCGAGGTCATCGGCGTCGTTGGGCAGGAACGACGGCACCTGCACAGCGGCGTCGAGGCCTTCGGCGCGGCGCAGCTGCAAGGCGATGTCGAACAGGCGGCGCTCGCAGCCGCTGAGCATGAGGCCACCCAGGCACACAGCGCCGACCACGATTGTCTGGGCGGGCGTCATGGCGGTCTTCATGGCAGCGGCTCCACAGCGAGGCCGACCGTGGTCGGCGTCAGCAAATAGGTCACACCGGCGACGGCCCCGGCGACGACGACGGCCGCGACGACGCCGGCGCCGATGAGCAGCCAGGGGGCTCCGCCTTTTTCGTCGGCTTCGACGTTGGCGGCGACGGGGTCGGCGCTGCCGGCGGCGGCGGCAAAGACGGTGGCGGGCACGCCGGGGGCAAAGCCGTCGACGTCGGTGCCGGTGGCCCAGGCGGCGACGGCGGTGGCGTCAACGGCCGACGTGGCGGACACAGCGGTGCCGGCCCGCAGCGGCTGCTGGCCTCCGGCGGCCAGCACCCAGGGCCGAGCGCCAGCTGTGCCGTCCGCGCCCTCGGCCACGAGGCCCACGAGCAGCACGCGATCGACGTCGAGGAACGAGGCCAGGCGCTGCAGCATCGGC
>JBKJNL010000184.1:0-5285 GCA_046593615.1 Myxococcota bacterium
TTGTCTTCGTCGCCGAGGTCGCAGGCCAGCACGTCGACGACCGGGACGCAGGGGTCGCGGGCGGCGCCGTCGTTGGCCTCGTCGCCATTGAGGGTGCCGTCGTTGTCTTGGTCGCCGCGGTCGCAGGCCAGCACGTCGATGACCGGCAGGCAGGGATCGCGGGCGGCGGCAGCGTTTTCTTCGTCGCCGTTGTTGGTGCCGTCGCCGTCTTCGTCGGCCGAGGGACAGGCAAACGCCGTGGGATCGGGATCGCAGGGGTTCACGGGATCGCTGCCGGCGAGGCGCTCGTCACCGTTGCTCGCGCCATCGTTGTCTTCGTCGCCGAGGTCGCAGGCCAGCACGTCGATGACCGGCAGGCAGGGATCGCGGGCAGCGGCGGCGTCGGCTTCGGCGCCGTTGGTGGTGCCGTCGCCATCGGTGTCGGCCGAGGGGCAGGCAAACGCGGTGGGATCGGGATCGCAGGGGTTCACGGGATCGGTGCCGGCGAGGCGCTCGTCGCCGTTGCTCACGCCGTCGTTGTCTTCGTCGCCGAGGTCGCAGGCCAGCACATCGATGATCGGGTCGCACGGATCGTTGGCGGCGGCCTGGTTGGTCTCGTCGCCATTGAGCGTGCCGTCGTCGTCGCTGTCGCCGGTGGTGCAGGCAAAGGCGTCGGTGCTCGGCACGCAGGGATCGGTGTCGTCGGGATCGGGGGGCGTGCGGATGCCGTCGCCGTCGAGGTCGGTGCCGCCGCTGCAGGCGAGAGCCGCCGGATTTGGGTCGCAGCCGTCGAGGGGGTTGCTGCCCTGGGTGCGCTCGGCGCCGTTGGTGATGCCGTCGCCGTCGGTGTCGGCGGTGTCGCAGGCCAGGGCGTTGGGGTTCGGATCGCACGGGTTGGCGGGATCGCTGTTGGCCAGCAGCTCGTCGCCATTGGTGACCTCGTCGCCGTCGAAGTCGCCGGTGGCGCAGGTGACGGCGTTGGCGTTGGGGAAGCAGGGGTTCGCCGGCTGGGCATCGGCGTTGTTGGCCACGCCGTCGCCGTCGCTGTCGCCGGTCGGGCAGGCGAGGGCGTCGGCGTTGGGGTCGCAGGGATTCGTCGGGTCGCTGCCGTTTTGGATCTCGACGCCGTTCAACACGCCGTCGCCGTCGGTGTCGCCGGTGGTGCAGGCCACGACCTGGTTGCTCGGCACGCAGGGGTTCGCGGGCTGGGGATCATCGCGGTTGATGACGCCGTCGCCGTCGTTGTCGCCGCTGGCGCAGGCGAGGGCGTTGGCGTTCGGCAGGCAGGGATCGTTGTTGGCCGGATCAAGCTCGTCGGAGGTGCCGTCGCCGTCGGCGTCGAGGATCGACGACTCGCGGGCGTCGATGATGCCGTCGCCGTCGCTGTCGGTGGGCACGAGCGGGTTCGCTCCAACCTCGGCGCCGTCGAGCTTGCCGTCGCCATCGGTGTCGGCCAGGCGCGGATTGGTTTCGTTGGCGTCGACGATGCCGTTGTTGTTCTGGTCTTCGCCGCCGAGGCAGACGCCGACCACGGTGTTGCCGCCGTCGCACAGGCCGTCGTTGTCGGTGTCGGCGTCGAGGAAGTCGGTCTCGCCGGCGTCGCCGACGCCGTTTCTGTTGGGGTCTTCGACGCTGTTGGGGATGCCGTCGCGGTCGCTGTCACCGTTTGGATCGGGCGACACCGGCTGCGAGACGCCGCCGGTCAGCTGGCCACTGCCGGCGACGAAGCTGAGATCGGCGCCGAGGTTGCGGCCGTTGTTCGAGGTGCCGGCCCACAAGCGCAGCGGCCCGGCGCACGAGTAGCCCTGCGCGGCAAAGTCGCTGCAACGCATGGCCACCGAGATGAAGAAGTCGCTGTCGCCGTCGAAGCTGGAGTCGGCGGTGGCGACGTCGAAAAAGGTTTCGTCGGGCACATAATCGACGAGCAGGGTCTCGGCCTCTTCGGCCGGCGAGTTGATGCTCGAGACCACGGTGTTCCTGCGGAAGTGCACGGTGTCGTTGATGCCGTTGGCGGCCAGCAGGTGCTCGTACGCCGAGAACTCGTTGTTCAGGTCGAAGGCAAAGGCCCAGCCGAAGGGCTTGAGCGACGTGCACTTCGTAGCCACCCGCGTCTTGCACGGGTCGCCGCTCAGCCGCATGCGCAGGTAGAGAAACGTGTTGTCGGTCGAGGCAAACAGGGGCGGGCTGGTGGCGTTGCCGACGATGTCGCGTTCGCCGCCACCGCCGATGTCGCCGGCGATTTCGATGAACGTGCCGGCCGGCCCGGGGACAGAGACGTAGCTGCCGTTGCCGGGAAAGGCTGGCAGCACCACTTGAGCGCGTGCGGCCCCCGCCGTGGTCGCCACGAGAGCGACGACGACCAGCAGCGAACGCGGCGAGCGATGTTGGTTGTTCACGTCATCAGCGTACGAGGTGGCAGTGGCTTGTTCACGTTCGCGGGCACCCTGTCTCGATCGAGCCGCGGACAGCTGTGACACCGCGGGCAACCTGCCCGAGGCCACGAAGGATCGCTCACGAGCCGCCGTCGACCGCCGCTTCGACGACGTCACCGAGCACATCACCGAGCACATCACCGAGCACGCGTTGCCGCGCGCAACGGCAACACCAGTTGGACCGCGTGCCGCCCACGCGCAGCGATCATGAACGCGAGCAAACGACCGCGTGCCAATTCGTCGAAGACGACGACGAAGACGGCGACAACGACGACGACAACGACGACGACGCCCGTGTCAGCGACACGACGATCGCCAGCGGCCCATCGGGCGAGCTCGTGAGGCGATGTCGGCAGACGTGCGCGGGCCTGCCACTTGTCGTCAACCGCGCACGCAGAGCGATCGACGACGACACAACCCCCGCTGCTCACCGCTCGTCGATGAAACGGACACGCTGGCGATCTCGACACACTCGCGCCGAAGTTTGCGTCTCGTCGAGCGGCGCCCGTACCATGACGAGATCCTCACCGGCGTGGATCGACGAGAGTGCCCATGATCAGAGCCAGACCTTTGCGCGCATTCACCCTCGTCGAAGTGATGATCGTGGTGGCGATCGCCGGGATCATGGCGGCGCTGTCGGTGGTGTCGCTCCTCGACGTGGTCAACACCAACATCGAAAACGGCTCGGCCCGCTCGTTGGCTGCGGTCATCAAGCGAGGGCGCGTGCAGGCGATCAGCAACCACGCCCGCGTCTCGGTCACGGTCGCGGGCAACGTCGTGCAGCTGAAAACCTGCCGCGCGGTCTACGGCGGCAACGGCACGTGCGCCAACAACAGCGCCGGCACCGCCGAGACGCTCACCAATCTGGCCCAGGGCTCGTTCAACTTCGGCAGCACCGACACCAAGGGCGTCACCGTCACGGGCCCCAGCGAGGGCATCCCCCTCATCTTCGACGCCGCTGGTTTTCCCGAGACCTCGACGACGACGTACACCTACCTGGTCGACCACCCGAAGCGCCCCGGCAATCGCACGGTCGTCGTGACCGCCGCTGGAGAAGTCCGTGTCCAATGACCCCTGCGCTGTTCCGTCGTCTCATCGGCACGCCGCGCTCAAGACCCGCTCGGGGTCGCGCGCGCTCGGCGGCTTCTCGCTCATCGAGGTCATGATCGCCGCCGCGCTGCTCGGCTTGATCGGCGCCGGCGTGCTCACCTCGATCACCTTTGCCCAGCAAGAGGCGGCCCGCACCCGTGCCCGCACCTACGCGTCGTCAGATGCCCAGACCGTCATCGACCGGATGCTGGTGCTCAGCGGCGTGGCCCGCGCCGCCGGTGCCGCCGGCGGCGACACCACGACGGTGCTGTGCAACCTGTTCAAGGCCGCGGGCGGCCCGATGGACGTCTCGGGCGGCGGCACCCTGACCGTCAACAGCTGCCTGACCACGCCGGGGCCGAGCCTGACGGCGACCAACATCCCGCTGACGCGGTCGAGCCTCAGGCGCACCGTCAGCGTCGTCCCCGAGACCCTCGGCATCAAGCCGGGCCTGCGCATCACCGTGCGCGTCTCGGGTGGGCAGCTGCCGCCGCCGGGCTTCATCCAGATCGAAAGCCACGTGACCCGATGAGGCCCACGATGTCTGCCCACCGACTCGTTTCTGATCGCGCTCGCACTGCCGTTGCCGGCTCGAGGGCCTTTACCCTCGTCGAGCTGATGGTGGCCTCGGCCATCGCCGCCATCCTCGTCGCCGCTGGCGCCGAGCTGGCCAGCGCCATGGCCAGGAACGTCAAGAAGAGCGAAGAGCAGAGCGAGATCGGCGTGCGCGGCGCCATCGCCCATTCGTTCCTGCAGAGCGAGCTGGGCTCGGCCGCCTACAACTGGAACACCCCGCAGGCCATCGGTCTGACGAACACCGGCAGCTTCGGCCCCGGCAATTGCGCGTCGACGACGGGCATCTGCGCCCTGGCCGGCGGCAAGTTCTTTCCCCTGCGCATCTGCAAGTCGTCGACGGTGGGCAGCACCACCTGTGACGACCCGGTGGTCACCGAAGCCGATGCGCTCATGACCTACACGCCGCGCGACCCGCTGGTCGAGGCCGTGCGCATCCGCTCGATGGGCGACCTCAGCGCGATCCCCACCTCGTGCGGCCTCACCAACCCCGCCGCGCTGCGCATCTCGGGCAAGAACTCGCGGCTCTGGGCCGCCGGCGACTTCGTCCTCGTCTCCCACCAGGGCCACTCGAGCATCGCCGTCGTCGCCGCCGACTTCGCCGCCGACACCACCGAGCCGACCGGCGGCCGCACGATCTCCCTCGACTTCGACACCACCAACAGCGGCAGCGGCCTCGGCATCGACGACGGCGACAGACCCGAGTGCAACCCGCGGGCGTCGTTGCTGACGGCCTCGGTCATGCGCATCCAGCAGGTGATCGTGAAGCTCGACGAGACCCCGGGGTCGCCGACGTTCAAGAACCTGCTGGTCCGAAAGCGCGTCAGCACCGCCGACACCAGCGGCTTCTCGCCGATCATCTCCAACGTCGACGACTTCCAGGTCCGCCTTGATCTGGCCCGCATCACCACCGTGGTGTCGCCGGCGGTGGCGGCGACGAGCTTCTGCACCGTCGACAACACCTCGATCTTTGCCGGCGGCGCCATTGCTGCGTGCGGCGGCGACCGTCTCAACGCCGATCCGACGACGCTCAACTCCCTGCGCGTCATCGGCATGAACATCGCCCTCGTCTTGCGCACCTCGGTGCAGACCGAGAACGGCGTCTCGCCGATCCCGTTCCAATTCGACCGCACCGGTCCGACCGCCAGCGACAAGCGTTTCCGCCGCATCGTCTCCAACTACGTGGGGCTCCCCAATGCCAGCAGCTTCTGA
>JBKJNL010000205.1:0-3892 GCA_046593615.1 Myxococcota bacterium
CCGAGGTGCTCGAGGAGGACCGCACGACCGGGCGGCGCGTGCTCCGCTTCGTGCGCGGGCCGATTTTCACGAACCTGCTGCTGGCGGACGAGATCAACCGCACGCCGCCCAAGACGCAGGCCGCGCTGCTGCAGGCGATGCAGGAACAGAAGGTCACCGCCGGCGGCCAGACGTTCCCGCTGCAGCAGCCGTTTCTCGTGTTCGCGACGCAGAACCCCATCGAGCAAGAGGGCACCTACCCCCTGCCCGAAGCCCAGCTCGACCGCTTCATGTTCTTGATCGAGGTCGGCTATCCCGACGAGCGTGACGAGGTCGAAATCGTCCGCCAGACCACCGGTGCCCAGGGGCAGCGTCTGCAACCCGTGCTCTCGATCGACGATGTGCTGCGCTTTCAAGAGCTCGTGCGCCGCGTGCCCGTGCCCGACTCCGTCATCGCATATGCCGTGCGCCTGGCCCGCGCCACGCGTCCCGACTCATCCGGCGGCGCGGCTCCGTCGTCGACGGCGCCGAACGGCAAGGCCGCGGCGGCAAACCCCGTCGCTGCCGCCAAGAAGCTCTCGTGGGGCGCCGGCCCGCGCGCGTCGCAATCGCTGGTGCTGGCGGCAAAGGCCCGCGCCGTGCTCGACGGTCGTTTCGCGGCGTCATCAGCCGACGTCGGCGCCGTCGCCGCCGCCGTCTTGAGCCACCGCGTCGTCGTCAGCTTCCAGGCCCAGGCCCAGGGCGTGCGCGCGCGCGACGTCATCGCCGACATCGTCAAGGCGGTCCCGGTCGAGGCGGCGTGAGCGACAGCGCCCGTTCTCCCGATCGGGCTGATGAACGCGCCGGTTCTTCGCGTGGGGATCGGCGTGACGACGGAAAGGGCGGGCCCGCCGCCCTGCTCTCGGCGCAGACACTGCACGCCATCAATCCTCTCGAGCTGCGGGCCCGCGTCGTCGCCGACGCCCTCTTTGCCGGCGGCCACCGCTCGCGCCGCTTCGGCTCGAGCTCTGAATTCGCCGAGCACAAGGCCTATGCCCCCGGCGACGATCTGCGGCGCCTCGACTGGAAGGTGATGGCCCGCCAGAACCGCAGCTACGTGCGGCGCACCGAAGACGAGACCCGCGTCGACGTCATCATCGTCGTCGATACCTCGATGTCGATGTCCTACGCCGGCGGCGCGCGCGGCCAGATGACGACGTCGAAGCTCGAGGTCGCAAAGACCCTCGGCGCGGCCGTCGCCTATGTCGCCCAACACCGCGCCGACGCCGCCGGCCTCAGCCTGTTCGCCGGCGACGAGCGCGCGAACATTCCCGCGCGCGGCAAGGCCGACCAGCTCTCGCAGATCTGCCAGGCCCTCGTGGACGTCGAGGCCGACGGCAAGACCGGGCTGTCGCTGGCCCTCGAGCGCGTCGCCGGGCGGCTCAAGCGCAAGGCCGTCGTCGTCGTCATCTCCGACTTCATCGACGCCGGCGTCTCCGGCGACAGCGGTGCGCTGGGTGCCCTCGGCGTGCTGCGCAAACGAGGCGGCGACGCCGTCGCCATCCAGGTGCTGCACGAAGACGAGCTCGATTTTCCCTTCGACGGCGTCGTCAAATTCGAAGACCTCGAAGGCGACCGCGAAGTGCAGGTCGACGCTCCGCTGGTGAAGCGCGCCTATCTCGATGAGCTGGCCCGCTTTCTCGGCGACGTCGAAAACGCCTGCGGCCAGAACGACGCCCGCTACGCGCTGTGCCGCACCGACCAGCCGCCGACCGCCGCGCTGGCCCGGGCCCTCGACGTCGGGCCGTCGGCGGCTGCCTCGCAGGCCCTGTCGCCCCGCGGAGGCGGGCGCTGATGGGCGCGTTTGCCGGCCTCGGAAACCTCACGCTGCTCAGCGCCGGGCTGCTCGGCGGGCTGTTCGTCGTCGTCGTGCCGACCCTCATCCACCTGCTGTCGCGCCGCCGCGCCCGCCGCGTGCGCTTCGCCCCGATGGAGCTCTTGCTGCGCAGCCAGAAGCGCACGGCCCGCAGCATCCGCTTGCGCCAGCTGTTGTTGCTGCTGCTGCGAACGCTGTTCTTTGCCGCCGTCGCCGCCGCCTTGTTGCGCCCCCTGTGGCTCGAGCAGCAAGAGGTGCGCGCCAGCACCGCCCCCGTGGCCGTCGTCGTCGTCGTCGACGCCTCGGCTTCGATGAACGCGGTGCTCGACGGCAAGAGCGCGCTCGACCGCGCCAAAGCCAAAGCCAAAGACGTCATCGCCGCCCTCGTCGACGACGTGCGCACCGGCCTGGTGGTGTGCGAGCAACGACCGCGCGAGGCCGTGCTGCCGACCTTTGAGCGGCGCGCCGTCGTCGACGGCATCGAGCAGGTAGCCGCCGGCTGGGCCTACGCCGACGTCGCCGCCTGCATCGAGCGTGCGGCCGCGCTGGCCAACGACGTCGTCGACGAACAGGGCAAGCCCTTGTCGGGCGAGCGACGCGTCGTCGTCGTCTCCGACCTCGCCGCCCACGGCTTCGTCGCCCGCCCCGCCGCGGCGAACGGGGCCGCCGGCGCCTCGGGCCCGTTGCGCGTTGATTTGATTCCGGCGTTCGACGAGGCGGCGCCGCCCAACCACGGCATCGTCGACGTCGCCACCGGCTTTTCGGCGCAAGGGCTGCAGGTGCGCTTCCACGCCGCGCGCTTCGGCGGCCCCGACGTCGAGGTGCCCGCCGACTTGATCATCGACGGCGCCCGCGCCTCGCGGCTGGCCCTGGCCTTTTCCAAGGGCGCGCTCCTCGAGCGCGTGTTCACGGCGCCGGCCGGCGCGACGGCGGGTTCGACGTCCGACGCCGCGCCCGGCAGCGGTTCAGCGGCCGACGCCAAAGAACACAGCCTGGCCGTGGTGCTCGGCGACGACGTGCTCGCCGCCGACAACAGCGTCGAGCTGCCGATTGAAGAGCGAGCCGCGGTGCGGGTCTTGATCGTCGACGGCGAGCCCGATGCGCTGCCGCTCTCCGACGAGGTCTTCTACCTGTCGCAGGCGTTGTCGTCGTCGCGCGTGGGCCACAGCGGCAAGAGTCGCCTGGCGGTGTCAACGACGACCACCGACCGCGTCGACGCCGCCGCCCTCGTCGACGTCGACGTCGTCGTGCTCGCCAACGTCGCCCGCCTCGCGCCGGCCGCGGCCAGCGCGCTCGTGTCGCACGTGGAGGCCGGCGGCGGCCTGTTCATCACCATGGGCGATCAGGTCGACGTCGACGCCTGGAACCGCGACCTCGGCGCCGTGCTCCCCGCGGTGTTGCGCGGCGTAAAAGGCCAGGCCCTCCTCGAAGACGCGAGCCTCGCCGAGGCCCTGGGCTTCACGCGCATGAAGACCGACCACCCCGTGCTGCGGGCCCTCGCCGGCGGCGACAAAGACACGCTGCCTGGCCTGACGCGGGTGCGCACGACGACGACGATGCTGGTCGAGCCCGACGCCAGCGCCTCGCGCGAGATCCTGGCGCGCTTCACCAACGACGCCCCGGCCTTGATCGAGCGCGCCGTCGGTCCGCAAGGAGAGGGCCGCGTGCTGCTGCTGACGACGTCGATCGACCGCGAGTGGACCGACCTGCCGATCCGCCCCGGCTTCTTGCCGCTCGTCGAGCAGATCGTGCTCTACCTCGGTCGCGCCCTCGACGACGGCCGGCCCCGCGTGCTGCGTGTGGGCGAAGAGCGCGTGCTGCTGGTGCCCGGCGCCGCCGACGTCGTCGTCAAACCGCCGTCGGGCCGCGAGCAGCGCCTCGAGGTCGCCGCGGGCTCTGCGACAGGCAGCACTGGAACAGGCGGCACAGGCAGCACAGGTACAAGCAGCGGGGGCGAGGCGCGCTTCACGCCAACCGAGCCTGGCCTGCACCGCGTCTACGACGTGAGCGGCGGCGAGCGACGCCTGCTGTCGATGGAGCGCTTCACCGCCCTGCTCG
>JBKJNL010000271.1:0-4553 GCA_046593615.1 Myxococcota bacterium
CGAAAAATTTTGAGAATGCCGACGGATTTGCAACTAACTTCATTGAAACTCCGCTAATTAAAGTCATTCACGACATGAGGGAGGCTGGGGAAAGTTGGAAATACACGAGCATTGTAACTGATTTTGGAGTACGGCGAAAAGTTGCAACCGTGCCAGACGGTGATGGAAACCCTATCGAGATTTTCCTGTGTGAGGGTATAAAGCGATCATCCTTGAAGGAGATTTGTCGTGCTGAGCGCATTTCTGAGGAGGAAGGCTATGTCAGACATCTGGATTCGCTTTTCTCCGACACCAATGCACAAACAAGTATACGAACACGTGTGATTGATGCAACGGGTCCATTAATGCCCGATCAAATGTATGCCGTCGAGTACGTGCCGACGTCTGGGCGAGACAAGGGTAGGCGTGTGTGTCATCATTACATTAGCCCAACCGTCCGCCGCGTAATTTGGTTAAAAGATGTAGCATTTATCCGAGATGGCATTGTCGTAAAAAAAGAGCGGACAGGCACCCTGTGGGACGATGTTGATTATAACAATATTGGCAAGGAGGGCGATGTTCCTTTTCCGAACGGAAAAAAGCCACTTGCACTTCTTAAGAGGATTATTCGACTGCATCCAGATCCTGGTGCGCTGGTTGTCGACTTCTTTGCGGGAGCTGGCTCAACCGGACAAGCTGTGCTGGAGTGTAATGTTGATTTTGGAACGAGGAGGTACGGCCTTGTGCAGCTGCCGGAAAGGCTTGATTCTGATGCTGAGGAGCAGCAGCAGGCCATTGCATTCTGTGACGACATTGGCCGTCCTCGAAACATTGCCGAGATAACCAAAGAACGGCTCCGTCGCGCAGGGGCCAAGATAAAAGTCGACAGGTCCCTCTTCATTGGCGACCTCGGCTTCCGCGTCTTCAAGCTCGACAGCAGCAACCTCAAGGCCTGGGACCCGGCCACCAGCGACATCGCCGCCGACCTCGAAGCCCACGCCCGCCATGACAAGGCCGACCGCACCGACCAGGACCTGCTCTTCGAGGTCATCCTCAAGCGCGGCCTCGACCTGTGCGTGCCGGTGGCCGAGCGGACCATCGCCGGCAAGGTCGTCTCCGCCGTCGGCGGCGGGGTGCTGGTGTGCTGCTTCGCCGGCAGCATCAAGAGCGACGAGGTCATCCAGCTGGCGCGGGGCATCGCCGACTGGGTCAAAGAGCTCGGCCCGGCCGACGCGCCGGCGCTGCTGTTTCGCGACAGCGCCTTCTCCGACGACGTCGTCAAGACCAACCTGACCGAGACCCTGCGCCAGCAGGGCATCGACGACGTCCGCAGCCTCTGAGCACGAGCGCCAGACCGCAGGAGAAGCCGATGTCCGAACTGCCCGCACCGACCGGCGAGATGCTGCTCTACACGACGGAGGACGGGCAGGTGCGCGTCGAGTGCCGCTTCGTCGACGACACGCTCTGGCTCACCCAGGCGCTGATGGCGACGCTGTTCGACAAAGATGTCCGCACCATCAACGAGCATTTGAGCAACGTTTTTGAAGAGGGAGAAGTCGACCCCCAACGAACCATCCGGAAATTCCGGATGGTTCGCCCCGAGGGCGCGTCCCAGCGCGAGGTGGCCCGGGTCATCGAGCCCCTTGGAGCGGGGGGAGCGGGGGCCCGGGTGAGTGGGCGTTCACCGCCTGGTTCCGCCTCGGACAGGTCGACCTGCCCGGCAGCCATCTCCCCCTGCCCCTCTTCCGCGGGCGCGGCCTGGACATCGCCGGTTCCTCGATCGTTGAGGCCGCTGCGGAAGAGGGGAGGAGAGAGCTTGCTCCTTCGTTGTCCCTGTTCGAGCAATGGTGGGTGACGTCGTGATCGAGGGAGGGCGAGATGACCGTCGGGAGACTGCTGCGGGCGCGGGAGATGCGGCGCCACCCGACATTGGCGGAGGCGATGCTTTGGCGTCTTCTGCGGCGTCGCCATCCACCCTTTCGGCGACAGCACATCATCTCGGGGTTCATCGTTGACTTCGTCTCGCTTGGCGGGCGCCTCGTCATCGAGGTCGACGGCGGCATCCACAATGAAAGCGGCGCAGCCGACGCAGAGCGTGAGCGAGCGCTGCGAGCGGCGGGCTACCGGATCCTGCGCGTGACCAACGACGCCGTGCTCAACGACGCCGACGCCGTCGCCGCATTGATCCTCGCGCAGGTCGCAGCGCCATGAAGACATCTGCAATCCGTCGAACGGCGACAACGATGGAGCAAGCTCTCTCCTCCCCGGTACGTCTTTCGGCGTCGATCGGGAGGTGATCTCGGTCGGCCGGCGTACCGCGGGGGAGCACCATCTCCACCCTGTTCCTTGAGCACCTGAAGAGGACATGTGCCCCCTGCGGTCTCCGTCGTCGTCGAGAGGTCCCGAAGAGAGTTGTCCCGTGGTCGCTTGTCTTTCGCCGGGCTCGCAACCACGAGGACCAGTACCGGGCAGACCCACCGACGGCGTTCCTCAACCGAAAGGGACACATGTCGACAGCTATTTTTTTCGTTGGAATCGATCTTGGCAACTCCGACCACGCACTCTGCGTGCTCGACCACCAGCGGGCCGGCCCCAAGGTGCGGAGGTATCCCAACAATCTTGCACTCATCGATGCCCTGATGGCGGCCATCGGGGGCGTCAGCCCCGTCCACGTCCACGTCGCCGTTGAAGACAGAAACAACGTCGTCGTCGACGAACTCGTCCGGCGCGGCTTCCAGGTGTTCACCGTGAATCCCAAGCAGGTCGACCGCTTTCGCGACCGCAGGTCGGTCGCTGGCGCCAAGGACGACTGTCGTGACGCCCTGGTGTTGGCCCTGGCCCTGACCACCGACCCTGCGTCGTTCACCGCGGTCATCGAACAGTCGAAGGAGCAGGTCCAGGTCGCGGCGTTGTCGTCGACGTTGGCGTCGCTGAAGGACGAGCGCAGGTCGTTGGCGAACCAGCTCTACGGCGTGGTGCAGCGGTACTTTCCGGCGCTGCTGACGCTGTGCGACGGCGCCGACGAAGCCTGGTTCTGGGCGCTGCTGCTCCGCCTTGGCGACGTCGAGAGCGCGAAGAGGGTGAAGCGCACGACCCTCACGATGCTCTTGAAGACGCATCGCAGGCGCAAGCTGACGGCCGACGACGTCGTCACTGTCATCCAGAGCCCGCACATGTTGGCGGCGCCGGGCGTTGAGGCTGCGTGCCGGCAGCGGGCGCAGAGCTTGATTGCGCGGCTCGTCGTCGTCGACCAGCAGCTGCGAACGACGGAGAAAGAGCTGGCAGCAGTGCTGGCCGAGCTGGCGAAACCAACCGACGCCAACAAGGTCAGCGACGTCGCGCTCTTGATGTCGATGCCCGGCTTCGGACTTTCCAACGTCGCCACGATGTACGCCGGATGCCTGCAGATGCTGCGGAGCGGTCAGCTCGAGCGGCTGCGCGCGACGACGGGCGTTGCCCCGGTGACGAAGCAGTCGGGCCGGAGCTTGCGGGTGGTGATGCGTTACGCCTGCCACAACGACCTGCGAAACATGTGCTTCCACGCCGCCAAAACCGCGGCGAGGGGCGGCCGCTTCAAGGTCAAGTACGACGTGCTGCGCGAGCGGGGACACGGCCACGCGCGAGCCCTGCGCAGCGTCGCCGACCTGCTCCTCAAAGTGCTGGTGGCGCTCTTCAAGACCCGAACGTTGTTCGACGACAAAATCGCCAACCTCGCCTGACGCCGCCGGAGCGAGTGCCTCGTTGGTTCCCTACCTGGGGGCAGATGGAGGTCCAGGAACCTGGCTGGGCAGGTTCTTGGCCGCCGGAGGCGGAACGCCCCGAAAATCAGGGTTGCAACGACGAAGAGAGTCCTCTTCCGCAGCGGCCTCATCCGCCCGGGGTCTGGCGACGTGAAAGCCGCGCCCGCGGAAGAGGGGTCGGGGGAGATGGCGAGTGACGACGATGCCGCGCCGAGTCTGGCGTCGTTTCCCACGAAATCTACTGCCGCGTAGATTCGAGAGGCCCTCACCTCACTCGAGGATGATCTCTTTCTTGATCAAGCCGCCCGCCGGCACCTCGACGACAAAGGTCTTTTCGGCGCTCTTGCCGCGCACCGTGACCTTGTGGGAGCCGGCTGGCAGCGTCTCGCGCACCGGCGTCGACGAGCCGAGCTTCTTGCCGTCGACAAAGACGTCGGCGTAGAGCGGCTTCGACGTGACGACGAGGACGCCCGTCGCCGTCTTCTGCTTCTTGGTCTGCTTGACCAGCTTCTCGAGGCCGCGATCGATGTCGTCGCCCGCGGGCGCTTCGCTGCCTGGCGCCGGCGTCGGGCGCTCTTCGAGCGTGATGTCGACGACGACGGAGCGGCCGGGCTCGGGGATGACCGTGACGGTCTTTTCCAGGAAGAACGGGTGGCGGGCGTTTATCTGCAGCTCGACGCCGGGGATCACCTTGCGACCCGCGCGCCAGACCTCGCCGTTGACAAGGATCTCGGCGTCGCGCGGCACCGGCCGCACCACCAGCGGCATCGGGATGGCCGTCAGCTCGACGACGAAGCGCAGGTTGTCGCCCTCGGCGACGAACTGACGCCGCAG
>JBKJNL010000348.1:0-8327 GCA_046593615.1 Myxococcota bacterium
GTTGCTGCTCGGTCTGCGGGCCACGGCGGCGTCGACGTCGTCGCTGCTGCTGAATCTCGAGGGTGTGCTCACCGCGGTCATCGCCTGGGTCGTCTTCAAAGAGAACGTCGATCGCCGCGTGCTCATCGGCATGATCGCCATCGTCGCCGGTGGCGTCGTCCTCTCCGTCGATGCCTCCGGCGGCTTCGCCTACGACGTCGGCGCCCTCTTCGTCGTCGGCGCCTGCGCCGCCTGGGCCATCGACAACAACCTGACGCAGGCGGCGTCGTCGGCCGACCCGCTGCTGGTGGCCGGGCTCAAGGGCTTCGTCGCCGGGCTGGTCAACCTCGCCCTCGCTGCCGTGCTCGACCAACCGTTGCCGCCGCCGTCGACGGCCGCGCTGCTCGGGCTGGTCGGCTTCGGCGGCTACGGCTTGAGCCTCACGTTCTTCGTGGTGGGCCTGCGTCACCTCGGTGCGGCCCGCACCGGCGCGTACTTCAGCGCCGCGCCCTTCGTCGGCGTCGCCCTCGCCGTCGTCGGCTTCGACGAGCCCTTCGGGCTGCGTCTGCTGTTGGCCGGCGCCCTGATGGGGCTCGGCTTGTGGCTGCACCTGTCAGAGCGGCACGCCCACGCACACCAGCACCAGCCGCTCGCGCACGAGCACCAGCACACGCACGACGCGCACCACCAGCACGCGCACGCCGACGGCGTCGTCGTCGACGGCGACCGACCCCACACGCATCCCCACCAGCACGATGCGCTCGTCCACAGCCATCCGCACGCGCCGGATTTGCACCACCGCCACGGCCACTGAGCCGACGCTGGATGTGTGCGGGCTCAGCCCAGACGGCGCGGGCCGACCGGCAGCGGCTGCTCGACGTCGTGCTCACTCTGATCGGAGTCCTGCTCGGGTGCGTCGTGCAGGCCGACGTCCGCGCGCGCGTCGGCGAGCGCATCGGCGCGCGCTTCAAACGATGCGTCGGTCCGGGCGCCGCGGCGGGCCTGCTCGATGGCGTCGCACAGGCGCTGCGGATCGCGGGCGCTGACGAGCAGCGTCTGGGTCTTGTTGCCGTCGCGCCAGGTGAGCTTCACCGCGCGGCCCTGGTCGCCCATCATGTTGTAGGCGGTGGTGCCCTTGCTGCGGCGAACGCCGAAGCCGCCGTATTGCTTCCAGTCGTAGGTGACGACGACGGCGGAGACGATGTCGTCGGCGTCGATTTTCGGGCCCACCAGGCCGTACTGGATGTGCACGAAGCGCTGGCTCACCGTCGTGCGCAGGGTCCAAAAGGCGAGCTCGAGCAGGGCACCGGCGCCCAGCAACGGCACCGCCAGAAAAGCGTCGGGGTTGCCGGTGAAGAGGGCGCCGACGACGACGGCGCCAGCGCCGAACAGCGGCGCGGCGATCAGCAGGCGCATCCAGCGCGGCATGGTCTGCTTGTCAAAGAAGAGCACGTCTCCTTGGCCGGCCATGTGCTTGCGCGCGTATTCGTCGTCGACGTCGACCATCAGCGCCCCCTCACAGCGCGGTCACAGGGCGCGCCGCAGGGCGATGGCCCGGGCCAACGTCGGCTTGTCGGCGAACTGCAGGTCGCCGCCGACGGGGACGCCCGAGGCGATGCGCGTGAGCTTCAAGCCCAGCGGCCCGAGCAGGCGGGCCAGATAGAGAGCGGTGGCCTCGCCGTCGACCGACGGCGGCGTCGCCAGGATGATTTCGCTGACGGCTTTGTCTTCGCTGGCGAGGCGCGCGAGCAGCGGCTGGATGCGCAGGTCGTCGGGGCGCGTGCCGTCGAGGGGCGACAGCGTGCCGTGCAGCACGTGGTAGCGGCCGCGGAACTCCGACGTCGACTCGATGGCCCCCTGGTCCTGGATGCTCGACACCACGCACAAGATGGCGTCGTCGCGGCGGGGGTCGTGGCAGACGCTGCACGGGCCGGTGTTGGCGGTCAGCGTGCAGCAGCGCGGGCACTCGTGGACATGCTCGGCGACGTCGACGAGGGAGTGGGCGAGGGCGTGCAACAGCGCCCGGTCCTGGCGCAGCAGGTGGTGCACGAGGCGCGTGGCGGTGCGCTCGCCGATGCCGGGCAGGCGCGCCAGCTGCGAGACCAGCGCCCGGATCGGGTCGGGTCCCCGCTCGCCGTCGGTCCGGCTCAGAACAACCCGCCCGGCAGGCCCATGTTGCCGGCCATGGCGCGGGCGTTTTCGGTGCGGGCTTCTTCGACGCGGGCCAGGGCCTGCGAGACCGCAGCGCGCACCAGGTCTTCGAGCAGCGAGACGTCGGTGGGGTCGACGACGCTCTTGTCGATCGAGACCTTGGTGACCTCGAACATGCCGTTCACGAGCACCTTGACCATGCCGCCACCGGCCTGGCCCTCCATGACCTTGGTTTTCAGCTCGTCCTGCATGCGCTGCTGCATCTGCTGCGCTTGCGCCATCATCTCGGAAAGCTTGGAAGGGTCGAACATGTTGGCTCCTGCGGGGGTCGAAGAGGTCGTGTTAGCGACGTCGACGGCCCGCGGAAAGCGCGTAGAATCGGCCCCGAACGCGACGAGCTTTCCGTGCCATCAACAAACCTGACAGTTGGCTGTCAGGTGTCCCGGCGACGATGCGACGTCGGCCGGCAAACGGCCGGACAGAACGGCCGGGGAACGACCGGAGAACGGCCGCACGACCGATGAGCCCATGACCGAAGCACCCGCCAAAGAGCGCAAACGAGAGACGCGCGAAGAGCGCCGCCTGCGCATCGCCGAGCGCATCAAGAACCTGCCGAATGAGCCGGGCTGCTACATCATGAGAGATCGGCAGGGCGCCATCTTCTATGTTGGCAAGGCCACCGATCTCCGCGCCCGCGTCCGGTCCTATTTCTCTGGCTCCGACACCCGCCAGTTCGTCGACTGGCTCGACGATCTGCTCGACGACCTCGACGTCATCGTGGTGCGCAACGAAAAGGAGGCCTTGCTCCTCGAGCGCACGCTGGTCCGGCAGCACCAGCCGCGCTTCAACGTCAAGTTGCGCGACGACAAGAACTTCATCCATTTGAAGCTGGTCACGCGGCCGACGACCGACAAAGAGCAGCCGCTGCGCAAGCGCTTCCCGCGGGTCGAGGTGGTGCGCGGACCAGGCCCCGCGGGCCCACGCCCCGGTGACGTGCCGACGGCGGGCTCTCCCGTTTTGGGAGCCGCAGGCGGAGTCGGTGCGGTGCCCGGCGTTGGGCCGGGCGGTCTGGGCGCGAACGCCGCCGGCGGCCACCGCAGCAGCCGCGACGAAGCCGCCGGCCTGCGCCTCTTCGGGCCCTACCACTCGGCGACGTCGGCGCGGTCGACGCTGCGGGTGCTGAACCGCCACTTCCAGCTGCGCACCTGCCGCGACTCGGTCATCGACAACCGGGCCCGCCCGTGCCTGCAGCACCAGATTGGTCGCTGCCCCGCGCCCTGCGTCCTCGCTGTTCCAGCGTACACTGAAAGCTTGCAAGACGCGGCTATGTTCTTGTCAGGACGCCGCACCGAGCTCGCCGACCGGCTGCGCGAGCGCATGCTCGGGATGGCCGACAAAGAGGACTTCGAAGGCGCGGCCCGCGTGCGCGACCAATTGATGTCGATCGTGGCCGCCCTCGACGACCAGGTCGTCACCGATGTCACCCACCGTCGCAACCAGGACGTCATTGGCATCGACCGCCGCGGCTCGCTGCTGATTCTCGTGCGCGTCACCGTGCGCGATGGGCGCATGCAGGGCGTCGAGGCCTTTGACTTCGACCGCGCCGAGTTCCCGACCGGCGAGCTGGTGACGAGCTGGCTGTCGCAGCTCTACGACGACGTCGACGTGCAATCGATCCCCGACGAGATCCTCCTCAGCGAGCCGCTGTCGGTCGATGCCGTCGACAGCGCCGAAGCCGCCCTCGCCGACGTCATCAGCGAGCGCAAGGGCCGCCGCGTCGAGGTCAAAGTCCCGCAGCGCGGGCCGGGCGGCAAGCTGGTCGAGATCGCGGTGAAGAACGCGCAGACGACGATGGAAGAGCGCTTTCGCAAGCGCGAGACCCGCGAGAAGGGGCTGGCCATCCTGCAAGAGCGCCTCGGCCTGTTGTCAGCGCCGCGGGTCATCGAGTGCTTCGACATCTCGCTGTTCCAGGGCGAAGACGCCGTCGCCAGCCAGGTGTGCTTCGTCGACGGCGCCCCCGACAAGTCGCGCTACCGGCGCTTCAACATCAAGACCGTCGAAGGCACCGACGACTTCGCGATGCTCTACGAGGCCGTCGGCCGGCGCCTGCGCCGCGGCAAAGAGCTGCGCGACCTGCCCGACCTGATCATCGTCGACGGCGGCAAGGGGCAGCTCAACGTGGCCCTGACCGCCTGCCGCGACAACGGCATCGTCGTCGTCAACGAGGTCGCCGGCGCGCCCCATGCGCCGGCGGCTGACCACGATGATCGGCCGCGGGTGGCCCTGGCCTCGATCGCAAAGGCCCGCACCTTCAACATCAAAAAGACCAAAGGCGGCAAGGCCCGCCCGCGTCCGGCGACGCCGCGCGAAGAGCGCACCGATCTGCCGGCGCCGCTGCCCGACAACGGCGCAGGAGACAGCGAAAGCTCCGGCTCCGTCGTCGTCGAAGACGAGATGCAGTCGAGCCCCGAGCGGCTCTTCCAGCCGGGGGCCAAGGATCCGCTGGTGCTGAGGCCCCACACCGCCGACCGCTTCCTCGTTGAGCAGATTCGCGACGAAGCCCACCGCTTCGCCATCACCGCCCACCGCGGGCGTCGCAAGCGCCGCACGCTGCGCTCGGTGCTCGACGAGATCCCGGGCATCGGTCCCGAGAAGCGAAAGGCGCTGCTGCGCACCCTGGGCTCGGCGCAGGGTGTCGCCGACGCCGACGTCGCTGTCGTCGCCGCCGTCAAAGGCATCGGCCCGGCCCTGGCGAAGCGCCTGCACGAGGCCCTGCGCGCGCCCATCACCGCCGCCGACGAAGTGGGGCCGGCCGGCGACGACGTTGACGACCCGTTCGACGATGTGCCCGTTGACGATGTGCCCGTTGACGATGTGCTCGTTGACGATGTGCCGCTCGATGAAGGGTCGCTCGGTGAAGGGCCCGTCAAAGACACCGACGACGAAGCCGGCGCCGCCGCGCTCGAAGACGGCGCCGTCGACGTCGACGCCCTGGAGCGGGTCCTGCTCGACGTGCCCGGCGAGGCGACAGGCGGCGACTGACCGCGGCGCCGACCCACAGGCCAGGGCCGGCGGAGGAATGGTTCTGGCCGCTGCGCCGGTTAGGGTGCGGCCGTGAGCCTCACCGCCTTTTCCGCCGGACAGCGCGTCCGTGGTCTGCTGCTGCGTCGCCGGCTCGTCGACGAGATCGGTCGCGGTCGCGGCCGCATGCTCGGCCTCGTGCTGCTCGGTTGCGGGCTGGGCGGCGTGATTTTCCTCGTGGCACTCGGTGGCGGCTGGTTCGTGCGCACGCGCGGCTATCCCGAGCTGGTGATGTCGGGCGTCACCTTTGGCCTGTGGGGCCTGGCCGGCGCGCTGGTGTTCTCGTCATTGGGACACGCCGCGCAGGCGTTCTTCCAGGCCCGTGACCTGTGGCTGTGGGACAGCGCTCCCACCGGCGCCAACGCCCGCTTCGTCGATCGGCTCACGCAGACGGCGATGGCCGCGGCGCCGCCGACGGTGGCCCTCGGATCGCTGGCCCTGATGGGTCTGGCCCTCGGCGGCGGCCTCGGCGTCGGCGGCGCCGTCCGCGGCCTCGTCGCCGTCTTTGTCATCGTGCCGCTGCCGGTGTGCGTCGGCGTGATCCTGGCCCACGTCGGCGGCGCGGTGCTGCCGGCCGGGCAGCTGCGGCGCATCTCGCTGTTGCTGCTCGGCTGCGGCGTGACGGCGGCGCTGGTGTGGTTCCGCCAGGCGCGCATCGAGCGGCTCTTGACCGAGCAGGGGGCGAACGATCTGCTGCAGGCCGCGCAGAGCACCAGCACCGACCTCGGCCCGGCCCTCTCGCCGCCCCGGCAGCTGGCGGCCTTTGTCGTCGACGGCGACGCCGCCGGCTTCGTCACCGGCGCCGGCACCGTCGCCGCGATCGTGTTGCTGGCGCTGCTGTCGCACCGGCTGCTCTACGACCGCGCGCGCAAGCTGGCCGTCGACGAATCACCCACCGGCGTGCTGCGCGGATCGCTCACCGAGCGCGCGCTCTCGGGGCTGGTGTCGCTCGTCGCCGCCGACCTGCGGCCGCTGGTGCGCAAAGACCTGCTCGCGTTTGTGCGCGACCCCGGACAATGGGGCCAGGTGGTGCTGCTGCTCGGCGTCGGCGTCCTCTACATCGTCAACGCCAGCGCCCTCTCTGACGGGCTGCGCGTGTTGATGCCGCCGCTGGGCGCCGTGATCCTCGTGGGCGCCCACGTCGGCATCGTCGGCTTCGTCGCCGGCGGCCTGGCGGCGCGCTTCGCGTTCCCGCAGGTGGGCCTCGAAGGGCCGGCCATCTGGATCATCGACGGCGCTCCGCTCAGCGCGCGACGCCTGCTGCTGGCCAAGTGGCTGTCGGCGTTTCCGGTCGTGGTGGTGTTCCCGGCGCTGCTCGCGTTGGTCGGCGGCGTCGTTCTCGACTTTGGACCGCTGCGGGTGCTGTGGTCGAGCGCGCTCATCACGCTGCTCGCCATCGGCGTGGCGGGCGCTGCCGTGTTCCGCGGCGCGCAGCGTCCGCTGTTCGACGCCGCCAGCCTCTCGGAGCTGGCGATGGGACCGGGCGCGGTCTCGACCATGGTGCTGGCGACGTCGTTGTCGTTTGTCGCCAGCGTCTGCGCGTTCGCCGCTGCCGGGCTGCTCGACTACGAGACCGGCACAGCGGGCGCGGTGCTGGCAGCGGCGTTGACGGCGGTGCCGCTGTTGGCGACGGCGGTGGCGGCGCGCTCGGCCTTTGCGCGCGGCGTGGGCGCTCTGCTTGAGCGCCGCTCCGACGACGCCGCGATGGCCGGCGCGATGACCGGCGCGCGATCTGGCAGCGAGCCGCGAAGCCTCGACGCTCTGGCCTGAAGCGGCTACGACAGGGCATGTCCCATGAGCGTGTCGTCGTCCTGTTGGGGAGCCACAAGGTCCGCATCGCCCGCGCCCTGGTCCGCCAGATGCGCGGCCTCTCGCCGCGCTACGCAGCGCTCGAGCAGACGGCCCTCGAAGAGAACCTGGTGCGCCTGCTCGGCTTGATCGCCCGCTTCCTCGAGACCGGCGACGAGAGCTCGCTCAAGAGCCACGCGAGCTACACCGCGCAGCTGCGCCAGGCCCTGGGCTTCGAGCTCAAAGACTTCATGCTGGCGAACCTCTCGTTCATGCCCGTGCTGCGACGCTTCCTGGTCGAGAGCGCGCCCACCGTCGAGCAGGGGCTCGCCGACTACGAAGCCCTCGAAGCCGTTGCGCTGCCGTTGCTGGCCAACGCGGCCTCGCTGTTCGAGGCGGCCGGCGCCGAATTCGACGAAGACGACGAAGACATCACGGTGCCGACCGTCAAGCGCAGCTCGCTGGGTTCGATGGGCGGCTCACCGTTTTCGATCGAGCAGGTCACGGGCGGCGCCGAAGACGAGATGACCGGCTGGCGATGACCGGCGTCCGCCACGTGCTCCCGACCCTGGACGAGGCCAATGGCCTCGGCGCTTCGCTGACGGCCATCGACGACAGACTGCTGCGCCAGGTGCCGGGTAAAAAGCGACGCTGGTGGAAGGGCTCCGAGCCCTACCTCGCCGTCACCGTCGACCATGCGGTTGCCGGGGCGGGCAACGGCGAGCACGGCAACGACAGCGAAGACGGCAACGACGAAGACGGCAACGACGACGACGACGACGACGACGACGGCGCCTGCGTCTTTGTCGAGGTCTGCTTCCGGGGCCGTTTCGCCCGCCGCCGGGGCGGCGGCCCGCTCGAGACCGGCGTCACCGACGAGCTCGACATCTCGCGCGGCATGCCCGGTTCGCGCGGTGAGCAGCTCGAAAACGAGCGCCCTGACGTCGTCGCCCTTGCCCGGGCCATCCTCGAGGGCGCCGGGCTCATCCTCGAGAGCGCCTGGCTCGCCGCTCCGTGAGCGGCTTTGGTGCCCACGGGCTGACACCGTGTCGGCGGCGACGGCCCAGGCGGAGCCAACCAGGGGCGCCCGTGGTGCAGAGCGATCGCATCCGCTAGAGCCATCAGCGATGTCGACCATCCACCACCGCATCACGCCCAAAGACCCCAAGGCCCACCTCTTTGAGGTCGAGCTCACCATCGAGCGCCCGGCGCCGCAGCAAGAGCTGTGGCTGCCGGTGTGGATCCCCGGCAGCTACCTCGTGCGCGAGTTCGCCCGTCACGTCGTCAGCCTCGAGGCCGTCGTCGACGGCGCCTCCGTCGCCGTCGAA
>JBKJNL010000399.1:0-3753 GCA_046593615.1 Myxococcota bacterium
GCTCGTGGCAGGTCAGGCAGTTGACGGGCTTGCCGGCGACCATCAGCGGCGCGTGCAGGCCGTGTGAGAAGCCCGACAACGTCGCCAGCTTCGACGTCACCGGGTACTCGCTGGTCTGCGAGTTGTTGGTGGCAACGACGGTCGGCTGGGGGGGCAGGGCGGTCGGCAGCGGCGGCGGCGGCGTGAACGTCGTCGTCGGCGGCGGCGTGTACACCGGCGTCGGCGTCACCGGCGGCGTCGACACGGGCGTCGGCGTGACCGCGGGCGGCGTCACCACAGCAGGCGGCGTGACGACGGCGACGGGCGGTCCGACGACGACAGGGGCGGGGCCGCCGGCGCCGCGGGGCTCGAGGCCCACGAGAGGGACGTAGGTCTTGCCACCGAGCTTGCCGCCGTCGGCGACGCCGTTGTAGCGGCGGATGCGCGCGCCCATGTTCGGGTCGCCCAGGTAGATGCCAGCGATGTCTTCGGCGCTGCGGCCGTTGGTGCGGACCTCGATCTCGGCGAAGACCGTCAGCACCTGGCCGGGCTTGATGGCGGCGTTTGGCGCGAGGCCGTTGCTCTCGGCGAGCAGGGCGGCGCCGCCGTCACCGGAGAGGAAGCGGTCGGCGACCTTCTGCAGGTTCTCGCCGGGGCTCACGGTGTGGATGGTGCTGCCGGGGATCTTCAAAAAGGCGCCGTCGGCCGGCTGCTCTCCCTCGTTGATCTTGTTGGCCGCGCGGATGACCGCCGACTTGCGCATGTCGCCGTAGAAGCGCTCGGCCATCGACTCGACGGACTCGGCGTTCTCGACTTTCATGCGGATGGTCGCCAGCGACGCCGAGGCGATGACGCCGGCGGCGACGGCGGCCAGCAACGGCCAGAAGGACCGCAAGCGGCTCTGGAAGGACTGTTGGGTCGGGCTCACGAGCAGGCCTCCAGACAAAGATCCAGACGAACATCCAGACAAGGACGATGCGAAGAACGAGCGATCATTGGACGGACCCGGGCGGCGCGGCCTCGGTGGGGTGCCCTTCGGGGAGGGGCACGCCCTGGATGCTGCCGGCCAGGTGGCACTTCAGGCACGACGAGAAGTGGAACGCGCCCGAGCCGTTCACGCCCTCGATCGACGGGTGCGGCTTGCTCGGGTCGGAGCCGTCGTGGCAGGCGACGCACGACGACATCGGCGGGGCCTTGATGCTGCGCAGCGACGTCGCCGCCGTCGTGTTCGTGTGGCACTGCAGGCAGTCCGTCGACTTGCCGTTTCGCGGGTCGGTGTTGTGCAGCTTGTGGCTGAAGTCGTGGATCTTCGACGGCGGGCGCCCGGCGTTCTTGGACGCCGAGTGGCAGGCCTCGCAGTTGTTCATCTGCGGCACGAGCTCGGGCGAGGTGTGGCACTGGCAGCAGTTCGGGTGGCTCGGGTGCGCGACCTTTTCGCCGCCCTTGATGAACTGGTGGCACTGCGTGCACGACGTCGAGCTGTGGCTGGCGTGGCTGAACTCGGCCTTTCTCGGCGTCACCTGCCGGTTGAGCTCTTTGAGCGGGTTGTTGGCCGAAAAGGCCGTGCTCTTGTGGCAGTTGGTGCAGATGGTCAGCGGCGGCGTGTAGAAGTTCGCCGTGTGGCAGGTCGCGCAGGCCTCATGCTTCGGGTAGCGGACCTCTTGCTTCGGGCACTGTCCGCTGGCGGCGACGGCCTCGTGGCACGAGTTGCAGGTCATCGCCTTGCCGACCTTGTCGGGGTTCATGTGGTGGTCGTGCGAGAACGGGCTCGAGGTGTCGATCACCTGTGGCGCGGCGACTTTCCCCGCTTTTCCGGCGCCAGACTGAGCGTCGGCAGGTGACGAACCGGGCGTCGAGACGACGCCGACGCCCACCAGGGCCACGGCAACCAACGCCGACAAGCCGAGCGGTGCCAGACCCGAAGCCAGACCCGAAGGAACGAGAGCGGACAGGCGATTCACAAGTGGGCCTCTCAGAAGCGAACGGAGGTGCCGACGAGGGCGCCGAGGTAATAGGAGGCATTCAGGCTGTCGATGGGCGAGAGGGCGTCGCCGTCGACGCGCAGCGAGACCTGCCACCAGTCGAGAATGTCGTAGCGCGTGGTCGTTGCCAGCGCGCCGCCCCACTGGCCAATGCCGTCGAGGCCCTTGGTGCTGATGTCGTGGCGGCGGACGAACAACTCGGTGAGGTTCGACAGCTTTCCCTCGAGCAGCGTGGTGCGGGCCCAGACGCGGGGCTCGACGTAGCTGACGACGCCTTCGGCGTTGAGGTCGTAGGCGAGGTTGTTCTGCACGCCCGAGTCGACGAGCCCGGCGCGCACTTCGGTGCCGAGGTCGAGGGCGAAGCCGGGGTTCCAGCTGAAGCCGGCGCCGGCCTCATAGAAGTTGGTGCGAAAGGCGTCGACGTCGAGGGCGTCGAAGTGCTGGCGCAGGCGTCCGCGCAAGAGGGCCTGGAAGCCGGCGGGCAGCTGACGCTCGGCCTCGACGGAGACAAAGATGTGCTCTTGCGGCGGGCCGAAGTTGAGGTGGCGAATCTGATCGCGCACGCGCAGCTGCTCCTGGGCGTCGGCGGTGGCCTGATCGAAGACGCCGTCGTTGGCGATGGCGCCGCCGGGGTTGAACGCGCGGAACGTGCTGTCGTAGGCGGTGATGTCTTCGAGGAACTGCAGGCGGGTGATGAAGCCGACGCGGGTCGTTCCGTCGCCGGTGAGCGCGTCGGCGCGCAGGCTCACGTTGCGCGGCAGCAGGTCGGTCATCTTGGTGTCGAGGCCGACGTCGGCCAGCAGCCAGTCGACGTCGTAGCGGTAGGAGACGCCGAGGGTCGTGCGCTGCAGCGGCAGGATGAGGTCGTTGGCGTTGTTGGCGTCGTCGACCCACAGCGACTGGGCGGGCATGAAGGTGTGGTTGGCGACGAAGCCGAAGCCAAAGAAGCGGCCGTCGAGGGCGAGGCCGCCGACGGGGTTCAGGATCGGGTCGGCGATGGCGGTGCGGTCGATGTAGACCGAGCCCGGGCTTGAGGTGAAGCCGTCGTCGAGGGCGTAGGTCTCGCCGTAGAAGCGGTTGCTGGTCCGGCTGAACGGGTCGCTGGCGAGCCGCTGCGGAGCATCGAGACCGCCCCACAGCTTGGCGTTGAAGTGGCCGGTGCCGGGGAAGCGCAGCTGCGCGCCGAGCGAGACGCCGTCGTAGGTGATGGGGCTTTCGACGATCTCGGTCATGCGGCCCAGATAGACCTTGAAGGGCTGCAGACCCGGCTCGCCGGCAGTGCCCGACAGCCCGATGAACGCGGAATACAGGTGGGCCCGCGGGACGTTGCTGTAGTCGTCGAGGAACGGGCTCACCGGTGAGTCGCCGCCGACGTCGCCGGTGAAGTCGCCAAAGACGTCGGCGACGACGGGGACGCCGAAGGGGCGGTCGTAGCCAAACAAGACGACGCCGGTGACGTCGAGGTCGTTTCTGTCTTGGACGAGGTCGTCGACCTCGAGGCGTACGGGGGGATCGGGCAGGCCGGCGGCCACGTAGCGGCCACCCAGGTCGACGCGCAGGCGCAGGCCGCGCTGCACGGTGTCCATGTAGCTGGGCACCTGCGAGACATCGACGTTCGGTGCCGTGCCGCTTGCCGTGCCGCCTGAAGTCGTCGACGCGCCGGGGCCCGCGGGCGACGGAGCGGCCGGCGAGGCCGGGGGCGCATACGGCGGGCCGGGGGCCGGCGCGGCCCCCTGGGCGTGCACGACGCCGGCGGACAGCGGCACCGCAGCACACGCTGCGAGCGCAATCG
>JBKJNL010000763.1:0-6207 GCA_046593615.1 Myxococcota bacterium
AACGCTCATCGTGCTTCCGGGTCACGGGCGATGCGGGGTGGCGACGCAGCTCGCGCCCAACAACGTCGAACGGGATGGTGGTGGCCTTGGCGTCGTCGTCGAAGGCCCGCACCAAGCTGGCGCCACTTGCTGCGATGACGATCGAGCCATGAGGAACACCGGGGGCTTGGGCATGCAGTGAGGGCATCAGCCGGCTGTCGCCTGCGTCGTCAGCCCAGGAGAACCAAGCTTCCGTCGCCATCGGGTGGGTGTGCACGGTGAAGATCGACAGGCCCTCATCACGTGCACGCTGGGTCATCTTGTTGAGGACGATGGGGTCGAGCCGGAGCCGGTCGTACTCGCGGATCAAGTAGCCCTCGTCGGGGACAGTCAGCAGCTCGTCGGCGACGAGGAGTTGGCCGTCGTCGGCATCGAGCACCCGAGCCAGCAGAACGCCGGCGCTTTCAACGTCGGTTCGGGCGAGGAGCTTTTCGGAGAAGGCGTGCCAAGACGCCGCGAAGACTTTGAGTCGCATAGGTGCCTCGTGTTTTCTTTGAAGGGCGAAGGGTTTCGACTAGTTCCGCTTCTCGAAGCGGCTGCGAACGCAACGCATGTACTCGCGGAAGTCGCTGAAGCCCGGCTGCCAGGCACCGGGCTTCAGGTGCCAGCTGAACTGCTGCCAGCTCTCGCCGAGAATGGTGGCCGGCGTCGCGCCCACCGGGACGCCGCCATTCGCCGTGCGCACCACGGGCGTCACGTAGAACATGTCGGGCGCCGCTTCGGGAAACGTCGGCGGCAGCTTGACGAGGAGCCGCACCACCTTCGGCAGATAGGCGTCGGGCAGCTCAAAAGCGCTGTGGATCGCGAAGACCCACCCGTCGGGCTGCTTGAACAGGTCGAACCCTTCGAGGTCGTCGACGATGCTGGCCGCGGCCGCGCCGCCGTAGTCGGCCGGGGGCTGGGAGTAGAGGTGGTCCCCGTCCTTGAGCAGGACGGTTTCGTCGTTCGTGATGACGACGTCCGCTCCCGGCCGACGCAGGAAGAGGACATCCGAGAGGGCGACGCTGGCCAGGGCCTTCAGCGCTCGCCCCATCTGCTGCTCGCCCGCGAGCTCGTAGCGCGAGCGGTTGATGAAGATGACCGTCTTGTCGGGGCGACGGTCCTCGTTGCCGTAGTCAGCCGCGGGTTGCGCGTAGAGGTGGTCACCATCCTTGAGGACGATGACCTTGTCGTTGCCGATGACGATGTCCGCGCCGGGCTGGCGCAGGAACAGGACGTCGGTCGGCGCGATGGCGGCCAGCTCCTTCAAAGCGCTGCCGGTCTGGGTGGGAACCGCGAGCTCGTAGCGCTTGCGGTCGATGAAGATCACCGTCTTCTCGAGCTTGCTGTTTTCGCTCTGGCTCGAGGACTCGTTCTGGTTTTCCATGGGACGTGCTCCTTCGTGACGACGACAACACCGTGCTGTCGTTCTGAAGGAATCATCCGCACCGCAGCCCTCGCTGTCCGTCGCCGCGGCGTCGCGTGATGTCGCGGAGATCAACGAAGCGGCGCGACGCTCACGCGACGCGCGCAGGCAGCTTCAGGCCGTATCCCCCGCCGCTCGCTACGAGATCATCAATGTCGAGGCCCGCACTGGCGAGCATCTGCTTCAACCGGCTCTTGGCTTGACGGGTCGCCGCGCCGTCGTCGCGGTTCGGGGAAAGATGCTCGTCGAGCTGGGGCGTCGGCACCTTCGCGGGAAAGGCCGAGGCCAGCTTCAACAGAAAACGATGCGAGGCTGATCCCGCGCCCAAGTCCACCCTTGCGCCCTTGAACGTCAGAAGCCCGGAGCCCTCACCGATGGCGAGTCCTTCTGGATTCTGGGTTTCAAGCGGAAGGCGTTGGCGAACGCCGAGGAGGTCGATGATGTGGCCTGGGGTCCGCGAAAGTTCGTCCCAGCGAAATGCAATGCCCTTCTCGCCATCGATCGAGTCGCCCTGCGGCCAGAGCGGGACATACGGCGTGTCGCCGATTGTCGCCGTGACGAGATCGCGGAGTTGCGTCGACGGTGCACCGAGGACCAGCACGATCTGCGGTTCGACGTCGTCAGTGAAGCGCTTGCGCCCCAACAGCCAGACTCGCCCTTCGTCCAGCCCCTGGATCTGGACGACGCATCCGAGCTGCTCCGCAACGACCTTCGCGAGCCGGTCAGGCACGAGCTTCAGCCCGTCGACATCGCTGACGGTGAGCACGCGCGCGCCGTCTTCGGGATGACGCCCGGCCCCGTACATGACGCCGTCGTCATGCTCGTGGACAACGAGATCCTCGGGAGCATCGACGTTCCGCACGACCTCGAGCTGGGCCGTTTCAAGAACGCGGTGACGGACAAACTCGTCGCAGCGGGAACCGAGGGTAACGCGCCACCGCTGGATGCTGGCCGTGCCCAAAGCTGACAACTCCCAGAAGCTCTCGGCGTCGTCGTTGACACCGCGAATGCCGACGTCTTCGAGGTATCGCTCCACGTCGGCCTCGTAGCGCCGCTCGCAAGTGACGGCCTTCTCTGTGCGGACGATGACGTTCACCTTGTCGCCGTCGCGAAAGAAGAGGCGGAGCCGCGCTTCTTTGAACTCAAGAGCCGGGAAGGAACGGTTGAAGGCGTCGACGTCGGAGGCCTTGCCGCTGATGGTCGCGCTGCCAGTCACCGCTTCAAAAGCGAGGAGGTGCACCCGATCAATGCGAGACCGCTGACGAGGTTGAGGCGCCTGCACTCCCTCCCGCAGGATCTCGAGAGAACAGGTTCCTCCATCGACGAAGTGCTTCTTGTCGCCGAAGAATGCTTCACCCATGGCCGCGGCGTAGCTCTTGGCCAGGCGCCGGGTCCTCGCGGTGTTGAGCGGCGGACTGGATGACGGGTTTCGCGACCGGCTTGGCGATGGCCACCGCCAAGCGCGCATCGCCGGCTGCGCCCTGGGTGATGGCGTCAGGCTCGTGCCATCGGAGAGCGCGCACGCCATCGTGCGCGCTCGTTGAGGGTCAGGTTCGAGGCGCCTCGGCCTCGATGACCTGAGCCATCACATCGCGTTCGACGTGCTTCTTCTTTTTCCGGGCAGCACTTCTCATCGCCGCGGTGGCCAGACGATCGACGTCGCGCATGGCGCCGTCGGTTGCCTCGTGGATCATCGTGACGACGTCGGACGCGAAAATGGTTGTTGGGCAGCCGGCGAGCGCCAGGCGGTGGGAGAGATACTCCCTGGTGTCGTCGGGGCTGAGCGGCGCGATTCGGAGACGCCGTCCGAGTCGCGAGTGCAGGGAGCGATTTCGTCGGCGCGCGATGCGGTCCTCCATCTCGGGCAGGCCAACGAGGACCAGCGACAAGAGCGCGCGCTGGTCCCACTCGTAGTTGAGCAGGATGTGCAGGTGGTCGAGCGTGTCTTGGTGCAGGAGGTGCGCTTCGTCGAGGAGAAACACAGGGTGCGTGCGCTCCTTGCCGAGGTCCTCGACGTGCTTGGAGACCGCAAAGAACACCGCCGCCGCGGTCGCCGACGGTGACAGCCCGAGCGCCAGGCAGAGCTGGCGATAGAAGTCGCGGCGGCCGAGGGTGGCGTTGTGGCAGTAGGTCAGGCGGAAGCCTTCCTGCGGCAGTCGATGACGGAGGGCGCGCAACACGCAGGTCTTGCCGGTCCCTGGATCACCGACGAGCAAGACAGAGGACCGCTCTTCGAGCGACTCGATGAGCTCGTCGACGACGGCCTGCTTCGACGACGGCAACCAGAGGTCTTTGTCATCGATCTCCTTCGAAAAGGGCGCCTCCTTGAGCGAGAAGTGGTCGAGGTAGCTCACTGGCCACCGCCCTTCTTGCCGAAGAGCTGGTCCATCGCGGCGCGATTGGGATCGAACTCCGTTGGCGTCGTCGGCTTTGGTGTCGTCGTCAACGGCCGTCGCGGTGGCCGCGTCGTGGTCCCATTCTTCTTCGCATCGACGCGGTGAAGCTGGAGCACCTTGTCGTCGTGCTCGAGCCACGGCACCTCCCTCGGATCGACGAGGCACCGTGCCGCGGTGACCACCTGACCAGCGAGGTAGCCCTGGTCGAGCTCCCAATCGACGCCGTCGATGGACACGGTCGAGTCGCGTCGCACGCGGCGCCGCACCCGCACGGTGAGCGCGTCTCGCAGACGCTGTTCATCGACGTCGTCGGGTGCGCGCTCGCCCTCCCGGAAGACGGTCTCGGGTGCTCGTCCCATGAGCGAGGCGTGCGGGGCCTTGTGGTAGTGCGTGTCGAGGAACGCGATGATGCGGACGTTGACGTCGTGGAGCGACGAGAGCGCGCCCATGAAGTCCAGACAGCCCTCGCGCAGCGTTCGCCAGAACCGCTCCATCTTTCCGCGCGCCTGCGGGTCGTAGGGGCGCGCGTGACGCAGCGAGATGCCGAGGCGGCCGCAGCACACGCGGAGGGCGTCGCCGCGGTAGGTGGCGCCGTTGTCGAGGTAGAGGCCGTCGGGCGGGCCGTGCCGGCGGATCGCGCCGACGACGAGCTCGAGCATGTCTTCTTCGCGCTCCTGGTAGCGGGCTTCGATGGCGACGATGTAGCGAGAGGCGTCGTCGAGCATCGCGTGGATGCGCACGGGCCTCTTCTCGCCGTCGACGACGATGGCGGCGGCGTGGCAGACGTCGCCGTGCCAGAGCGCGCCGGGCCGCTCGGCCTCCCAGCGCAGGCGTGTCTTGGGCGAGCTGGCATCTCGCATCGGAATCCGATCGAGCCCCTGCTCCCGGTAGAGGCGTTGGATGCCCGAGGTAGAGATGGCACTTTTGTCGAGGCGGCCGTCGCTGATGAGCGTGCGCAGGATCAGCGGCACCGTCGCCGACGGAAACTCCCGCCGAATGTCGACGAGCAACGCGCGCTGTTCCGGCGTGAGCTTTCGGCATCGCCCACGGTCGCTGCGACGACGGGGCCTGAGCCCTGCGAGCCCGTCGTGCTTGTAGGCGTAGTACCAGCGCTCCAGCGTCGTCACCGAGAACGTCCGCGTGTGGTCGCTCCCTGGCAGCCGTCGACGCTCCTTGGCCAGGTCGCGAAACGCCGCGGCCAGCTCGCCGCGCGACAACTCCATGCGCGTCAGCGCACCGATGACCTCGCTGCGAAACAGGGCCACGTCCTCGCCGTGGTCCTTCACCTTGATCTCCTTCATCTCCGTCTCCTCGTCCGCGTTGTGCGGTGAAGGCGGGAGCCTCATGGGCGAGATCGAGAGAAGCTTGGACCTTGGATGGTGGGACGAACTGCTGTGACTTTGTCGCCGTCGAAGCCCTCAGCGTGCGTGCGCGGCGCCGACGAACGCTGCGTGGTCCGGCGGCTGTGAGAACGGCGCGTAGGCAATCAGAGTCGTGGCCGCTCGCTCTGCGCGTTGCATCGATTGCCACGAGTCGGGCGCCGCGCGGATGCAGGGCCACAGCGTGGAGGCCGTCGCGATCCAGCGCCGCAGCGACTTCCACCCCGTCGACGATGCGCCCTGCACAGGCCACGCGCTGACGGCTTCGCGGACTTCGCGCGCGGCCAGGCCACAGATGCCGTAGAGCGCCAACGCCAACCCGATCGCCGTGGCCGCGTAGTGATGCCGCGGCAGCACCGCCGAGGGCACCACCGTCATCACCGCGCCGCACTTCAAGCACTCGTAGCGGCGCACGTTGATGACGATGATGGTCGAACGCCGACCAGGCTCAGGTGGGCCGCGCAGCTGGCGTTGGCGAACACCGTGGCCGTGAACCGCCAGGCCGCCGCCAACGGGCCGGCTCGCGGCCTGGCAGGCGACACACTGCGCCGGGCGGACCTCCGACACGCTGGGCGTCCGCTCAAGCCAGGTGTTGACGGCGATCTTGCTGCGGATGATTCCTGACGGGCTCCGTCTCTCTTCCAAGTCGTTCGGAGCACGACGGGAAGCGCGTTGGCGCGCGCTCCCGTCACCTTTTCAGCGGTCGACGACGTGCCGAGCTCCGTCTCCACGACGTCGCTACCACCAGGGAGACCGCCTTTCCTGAAACCGGCTACGCGATGGGCAGGAGCGGTCCGGCCATCAGAGAGCCCGCACGAAAAGTGGGCTGAGCAGGCCAACCAGCTCGCCGTGGAACACCAGTGGGCGCCGTCGACGGGGGCGAGCGCGTCGGCGGCGCGCTCGACGAAGGACACGAGGCTGCCCATCGCGAGCGGCACGCCGCGCTCGGCGAGGTCACGCCGAAGGCGATCGAGCGGCACCAGCATCC